>NZ_CEVWQM010000017.1:0-88096 GCF_982386235.1 Desulfotomaculum sp.
GATAAGATCCCATGGAGACAACATGGTAGATAGGCCGGGAGTGTAAGAGCAGCAATGTTTTCAGCTGACCGGTACTAATCGATCGAGTTCTTGACCAAAGAAGAAGACGCAATACGAAGTAGCTGTTTAGTTTTGAGAGAACAGATAAAACTAGTCAAAAGTATATAAGTTTCTGGTGGCGATACCGGAGGGGGTACACCTGTTCCCATCCCGAACACAGCAGTTAAGCCCTTCAGGGCCGATGGTACTTGGAGCTCACGCTCCTGGGAGAGTAGGTCGCCGCCAGAGTATTTTTAAAACCCTACAGTTATGATGACTGTAGGGTTTTCTTATATTGAAGGTGCCGGGTGTTGAGTTAATGATTTGTTGAATTGTAACCCATGGCAAATTAGGTATAATTAGGGTACCAGTTTATCTAGGGGGGCGTAAGATGCAGGAAAAACACCATCAAAAAGAGTTTGAAGTTCATTATTATGAGGTTAACCAGTACCAGGAGGCTACTCCGGTATCTGTTCTTAATTACTTAGAGGAAACGGCCATTGCACATTCAGAGGCAGTGGGGTTGGGCTTAAATAGACTGAAGTCCGAGGGGATTGCCTGGGTGTTGAATCGTTGGCGTGTACAGATGGAAAGATACCCCCAGTGGAATGAGAAAATAATTGTGGAAACATGGCCATCTCATTTTGAACGTTTTTACGCCACAAGGCAGTTTTATATTAAGGACATAAAAGGGAAAATTCTAGGACGGGCCACAAGCCTATGGATCTTTCTAAACATTGAAAAGAAAAGGCCTTTAAGAATACCAGCCGAGTATATGCTTACCTATGGGCTGGAGTCACAAGGTGTGTTCGAGGACCCCTTTAGTGAGCTATATAATTTAGAGAATCCTGAGGTGTTCAAAGAGTTCTATGTTAGGCGCAGCGATATTGATACCAATGAGCATGTTAACAATACCAAATATATGGAATGGGTACTGGAAACGGTTCCCGCCGAAATATATAAGAACCATATACTCCAATCCTTTGAGGTCATCTACAAAAAAGAAGTTGGCTTGGGTTCAATAATTTCAGCTGCTAGCCAGCCCATAGAGGAGTTGGGAAAGCCTACCTTTGCCCATACCATTAAAGAGAAGAACCAGGATTATCATTTAGCGCTGGCTGAGACACGTTGGGTAAAAAGAATAAAAGAAAGATAAAGAAATAATTGTCAACATTGGAAAACTTAATATGTATTACATAAAATAGTTCAATTACAAAACGAATATATTCTGCTATAATAAAGGCATGTCCCGCATTATTACTATAATCTTGATTACAGAAAGGGGATCATGCATGAAAAAAAGACTTGTTGGGGTGTTAATGGCTGGGGTTTTTATGTTTTCCTTTAATTCCGCTGCCCTTGCCCATGAGGCACCAGTAGCTCATAAAACCTATTACTTTAATTATGGTGATCATGAATATTTTAAGGACTATGTGCATTATAAAGACTACAAACATTACAAGCATTATAAGCATTACAAACATGTAGATTCTAAAGACTATAAAATGTTCTTAAAGTATATGAAAGATCAAGGTGTTAAAAATTTTGATTACAAGGATTATCTAAAGTGGTTAGAACAATTTAAAGAAAAAAACCATAGTTTTGGAGTCGTTCACTTACAAGGTTATAAAAATGGAGTAGCCCAATATAAATAAGTTGTTACAAACCGAATAAACAACTAGCCAATTTTCACTGTCTAAGTGGAACTTGGCTTTTTCTTTTAATTAAAGGTTTATTCTTAGTGCTATTACTGTTAAAATATGTTGTATCATCATAGGGTAACAATCCTAGTGGGGGAGCTTCTATCATGATCAATAACATTGTAATAAAGAAAGCAGTCCTTTTTCTACTACAGTTGTTCTGGTTTTCCTTAGGATTATTTATTTGCGCCTTTTCAGTTGTACTAATTTTAGAATCAAATCTAGGTTTAGGTCCCTGGGATGTTTTTCATATTAGTATGACGAATTACATACCCTTAACCTTTGGTCAAGTGAATATTGCGACCGGACTGCTTTGTGTTATCATAGCTTACCCAATGGGCATAAAGCCAAATTTTGGTACAATTCTGAATATGCTCATGGGTGGTATATTTATCGATTTCATCATGAAGGCTAACCTTATCCCACCTACTATTACATACTTACAACAGTATTCCTACCTTTTCGTTGGCATCTTTTGTTTTGGTCTAGGAACAGGGACCTATATCTCAGCAAACATGGGAACCGGGCCAAGGGATAGTTTAATGATGGGTCTTCACCGATCAACCGGCCGGAGCATTGGTTTAGTACGAACGATCCTGGAAGTGCTTGTAGTTACGTTAGGCTTTTTGTTAGGTGGGAAAATTGGCCTGGGAACATTAATATTTTCCTTTACCATTGGCTGGTTCACTCAAATGTTTTTAGCGTTGTATTATTGGATTGGCAGACAAAGCTGGTTTACTAAATGGTTGCATTTATTAACTAGTGAAGAGGTCAATGTTAAAGTCAAAAAACAAAATCTTACGAGGGTGTTTTTCAAAAAATGCAGGAGAATGAAAAGATAGATCGAATTATTTTTTTAATAATATTATGAAACTTAGTTTTACATTATGAAACATCAAAGCTTTGGCAGATAGGAGTGATTTTGTGGGTTTAGAAGCTTTTGATTTGACAGGTAAAGTTGCTATTTTCGTAGGGGGTGGTGGTGGTCTCGGTAAAACGATAAGTTTAGGTTTGGCCAAAGCGGGGGCCAATGTCATACCGGTTAGCCGGAGCAAACAACGTAACGAAGAAGTTGTAAAAGAGATCGAAACGCTAGGAGCGCAATCTTTATTAACTACAGTGGATGTGACCAAGGAGGAAGAGGTTCAACACTTAGTAGAAGAAGTAATGACTAAGTTTGGCCGCATTGATATTTTGATTAACGCAGCAGGAATAAACTATAAAAAGCCTGTTACAGAATTAACTGCGGCAGAATGGGATCATGTGATTGCTGTAAACCTAAGGGGAACTTTTCTTTGTTGTAAGCTGGTGGGAGAAAAGATGTTGGCCCAGAATTATGGGAAAATTGTTAATATCGCCTCCCTTGGCTCCCATTTAGGAATTACCCGCTCCGCTGCCTATTGTGCCAGCAAGGGTGCAGTATTACAGCTAACCAAGGTGCTGGCGGCTGAATGGGCCACCCATGGCATCAATGTAAACTGCATCTCACCGGGTTACTTCAAGACAGCACTTAACGAGAAAATGCTATCAGAAAAAGAAACCTACGAAAAGATTATGAATCGTACGCCAATGCAAAGGTTAGGAGTGCCGGAGGATTTGGTAGGTGCAACTGTGTTCCTTTGCTCCGATGCGGCAAAATTTATTACCGGGACGACCATAGAGGTAGATGGCGGTTTTCTATCGATGGCTTTATAACGTGACCGGAGGGATAGAAAAATGAAAACCATGCAAGCTATTGTTTGGCAAGGTAAAGAACAACTGAACTTTCAAGAGGTGCCGAGACCAGTATTAAATTGTGGTGAGGTTCTGATCAAGGTTCATTATGCTGGGATTTGTGGCTCTGACCTGGGAATCTACTTGGGTAAACACCCACGGGCCAAAGCCCCTTTAATCATGGGTCATGAATTTACCGGCGAGGTGGCGGAAACATGTTTACCGCCAGACAGTACGATTCAAGTGGGGGATAAAGTGACCGTAAATCCACTAATATCCTGTGGCCACTGTCAACCCTGTCGAACTGGCAACGCCCATGTTTGTAGAAGCTTGGCCCTGGTAGGGATAGATATTGATGGTGGTTTTGCAGAGTATGTTAAGGTGGATGCTGCTAAGATCGTAAAAATACCAGTTAATCTACCGCTGGATCTGGCCTGTTTGGTCGAACCTGTGGCAGTTACAGCCCATGCTATCAGAAAGTCTGCCCTGAAGGCAGGAGATACTGTGGCAGTGCTGGGTGGTGGACCCATTGGGTTACTAACTGCAATTACTGCCAGATTTGCCGGTGCTTCAGAGGTTATAGTTTGCGAGATTAGCGAAAGCAGACGAGAACTGGCTAAAAACCTGGGTTTTAAAGTGTTGGATTCAGCCAATAACCCAGAAGGGGAAATAATTAAGCTTACTGGTGGAAATGGTGTCGATATCGTCTATGAGGCAGCAGGTGCTCCTGCAACAGCCTTACTTGCTACCCGATTAGTGAAAATTACCGGCCAAATTGTAGTGGTTAGTGTCTTTAAAGAGCCTAGCAAAATTGATTTACGGGCAGTGAATTTTAATGAACTTTCCATCATTGGTGTCAGAGTATATGAGCCAAGGGATTATGAAGTGGCATTACACATGTTGCAGCAACGAAAGGAAATAGAGCAAGTGATATCTCATCGTTTCCCCTTGGAAAAAGCCCAAGATGGCTTCGAATTGATGCTAAGTACGGGAAACTCGATGAAGATATTATTTACTCCCTAAATTAAGACAAAAATAAAACAATGTTTTGAAGAATGAAACAAGTCTGAAGGAATTTTGAAAAGTCTGTCGAATAATTATGATACACAGCGTGCGATTATTTTTTACTAAACAATGCAAAACAAGGTTTCATAATATGAAACAAAGGTCATATCAAAGTAATAATCGCAAATACCCATTGTGAGTCCGGAGTTATCCTATTTCCTGGGGGGTGATCCGTTAATTAAGTAATTGATATGGGTGGTTATAAAAATACGAATGTTTATAGGAGGTCAAACATGAAAAAACTGTCTAAAATTGCCTTAAGTGTTCTGAGTATTATGTTATTCAGTATTTTCTTAACCGGTTGCGGTGGTGGCGGTGAAGAGAAAAAAGATGCTGCTTCCCCTGAACAAGGTAAAACCATCACCCTTAAGGTAGCTCACTACTTTGCCGATGAACACCCACAGAATATTGCCTTAAAAGAAAAATTTAAGCCCATGGTTGAAGCAGAGTCCAACGGACAAATTAAAGTAGAAATTTACCCCAATGCTACCCTTGGCTCTGAGGAACAGTTTATTGATGGAACAAAAAACGGTAGTGTAGAAATGTGTGTCACCGGTGGACTGATTGCTAAAGACCTGCCAATGGTTGGTTTGACAGAAATGCCCTTATTATTCCGTGATTATGCCCATGCAGAAAAGGTACTTAATGGTGAAATTGGTAAAGAAATCGTTAAAGGCATGGAAGAAAAAATGGGTACCCGCACCTTAGCCTGGACTGCCAATGGTTTCCGGGTTGTGTCTTCCGGTAAACCCTTTGAGAAGTTTGAGGATTTTAAAGGTTTTCGATTAAGAATTCCCAACAACCCCATCTATGTGGAAATGGTTAAAGGCCTTGGTGCTAACGCTATGCCCATGCCGATCTCTGAGACATTTACGGCCCTGGAGCAAAAAGTAATTGATGGTCAGGAAAACCCCTATGCAACCTTAAAGGCTTCCGGTATGTATGAGGTGCAAAAATATGTGGTAGATACTCGTCACCTATTCTCCCCTAACCTCTACATGATTAACGAGAAGTTCTGGCAAGGTTTAGATCCTAAACTGCAAGAAGTTCTTCAAAAGGCAGCTAACGAATCAGCAGCTTACGAGTGGAAGCTATTAGAAGAAAGCGAACAAAAGGACATTGAGTTCTTGAAGGAAAAGGGTCTGACTGTTGTCTTCCCGGATGAAACCTTCAAGCAAAAACTGATTGAATCTCAAAAACCTGTACAAGAATGGTTCTACAAAACCTATCCTGGTACCAAAGAAATGGCTGATAAGATCATGGCTGTGCAGTAAAACTGGCTAAATACTGCCTCCCCTATGGGAGGCAGTATTATTCAAAGACGGAGGTGACAAAATGTCTGAATCCATTTCTAAAATAACTCGTGGTGTATACAAGTTACTAGATTATTTGATGTTTTTATCGTTAGCCGGCATGGTATTGTTAGTGTTTGTAAATGCTGTCCTCCGCTATCTTTTCCAAGAAGCAATTGTTTCTAGTGAGGAGTTATCCCGTTATTTATTTGTTTGGACTATCTTTTTAGGAACCATTACTGCCTATAAGGATAATCAACATATTGGTGTGGATCTTATTACCTCCAAATTAAAGGGTGTACCAAGGAAAGCTGTTGACTTTGTAGGTTATTTTTTGATTCTTATTGCAGTAGGAGTTATGCTTTCCGGAGGTCTGGGTTTTACTAAAATTGCTATGTCTACCCTAGGACCAGCTACCGGAATCCCTTTCTCTTTTATCTCCGTTTCCTACGTATTAGCTGCGGTAATGATTGGCTTTATCACGATTGGTAAAATTATCAGCCTTTGTAAAGGGGAGAAGAAAGTATGGCATTAGGTGTATTTTTTGGCAGCCTCTTTCTCTTGTTGACCCTGGGAATTCCCATTGCATTGGTATTGGTGCTGTGTGGAATTATTCTAATGCTCTTTCTGGGTAATTTTGATGCTCAAATTATTGCCCAAAACATGGTTTATGGTGCCAACAGCTTTCCCCTGATGGCCATTCCTTTCTTTATGCTGGCGGGAGAAATCATGGGACATGGCTCCCTTTCAAAGAAGATTGTGGAATTTGCGATGGTTTTAGTTGGACGCATTAAAGGCGGCTTAGGTTATGTGGTGGTTTTGGCCAGCATTTTGTTTGCAGGCCTTTCCGGCAGTGCGGTGGCTGATACAGCTGCCTTAGGCAGTATCTTAATTCCCCTCATGGTACGTGAAGGTTATAGAAGGGATACATCAACGGCCCTGGTGGCAAGTTCAGGCTTGATTGCGCCCATTATTCCGCCGAGTATTCCAATGATTGTTTTTGGCGTTACGGCTGGGGTTTCAATTACAAAATTGTTTATGGCAGGTATCGTTCCAGGTTTGATCCTGGCCACGTCGCTTATGATTACCTGGACAATTATTGCTAGGAAAAATAACTATGCAAAGGGTAAGGCATACACGACGGCTGAGGCTATCCAAGTTTTTAAGGAGTCCATCTGGGCTTTATTAATGCCTATCATCATCGTGGGCGGTATCCGGTTTGGTATCTTTACACCCACCGAGGCGGGAGCTGTAGCGGTAGTTTATGCTTTGCTGGTGTCTATGTTGGTTTACAAAGATGTAAAATTCCAACATTTGCCACCAATCTTTGTGGCCGCTGCCAAAGGGACTGCTGTGGTAATGTTTGTAGCTTCTGCTGCGATGGCTGTGGCCTGGCTTTTGACCGTTGCCCAAATTCCTACTCAGGTGGCAGAACTTTTTGGCTCCCTTGCCGCCAGTCCCATTATGTTATTGATCGCCATTAACATATTCCTGTTCATACTAGGCATGGTAATGGACTTAACCCCTGCCATATTGATTTTTGCTCCTGTATTAATGCCCCTCATTTTGAAGGCAGGTATAGATCCTGTTTATTTCGGAGTAATTATGATTCTGAACTTAGTTATTGGGTTAATTACACCGCCCATCGGCACAGTTCTTTATGTGGGCTGTGGTGTAGGTCATGTTACGCTGGTAGAATTGGTGAAGAAAATCTGGCCCTTCCTGTTGGCAGAGTTAGCAGTATTAGCACTCCTTATTGCTTACCCTGAGATCGTTATGACACCACTTGGCTGGTTTACTAAGTAGGAGGTTGAATGTAGATGCCAATTCCTGGCGATTTTTCAGAAATTGAGAGAATTTTAGATGAAGTCTTAGTTCCCAGGTTTGTTAAAGTACGCCAACTTTTTCATGCCCCTAAAATAGAGAAGGTAGATGCCGCTGTATTTGAGGGGTTAAATAAAGAGAAGATTAAGAGGTTGCTTCATCCGGGTATGAAGGTGGCAGTGGCAGTGGGCAGCCGCGGCATTACTAATATTGCTCAAATTACCAAAACCACACTGGAATTTCTAACAACCCAGGGTGTAGAGCCCTTTATTATCCCGGCTATGGGCAGCCATGGCGGAGCCACTGCCGAAGGACAGAAAGAAGTATTGGAGACCTTGGGTATTACCGAAGAGTCTATGGGAGTGCCCATCCTTTCCTCCATGGGGGTAGAGCAGGTGGGTGAGGCCAATGGCCTGCCGGTCTTTGTGGACAAGCATGTGCTGGCAGCCGATGGGGTTATCATTATCAACCGCATTAAGCCCCACACTGCTTTCCGTGGTGTCATTGAAAGCGGCATTGTAAAGATGAGTGTAATAGGATTGGGCAAACAAAAGGGTGCCGATTCCTGCCACCAGTTAGGAATGAATCACTTTGATCAAAAACTGATTCCTGCCAGTAAAATAACCTTTGAAAAGGCAAATTTACTCTTTGGAATTGCTATTTTAGAAAATGCCTATGATCAAACCTCAGAAATTCATGCTGTTCCAGTGGATGAAATTTTGGAAGTGGAACCCAAGCTCCTGGAAAAGGCCAAGGAACGAATGCCCAGGATTCTATTTAACCCGCTGGATGTTTTGGTTGTAGATGAGATAGGCAAAGATATCAGCGGTGATGGTATGGACCCCAATGTAACTGGTCGATTTTCCACTACCTTTGCCAAAGGTGAACTTATAACAGAGCGCATTGTGGTACTGGGTTTAACTGAAAAAACCGAGGGAAATGGTAACGGCGTGGCACCCGCAGATATTACAACCATGCGGCTCTATAATAGCTTTAATATGGCCAAAACCTATATTAACGCCCTTACAGCAGCTTTTCCTCCCACCGTACGCATTCCTATGGTGATGCGCAGTGATGACTATGCCATCCGGTGTGCTATCAAAACCTCCTATTGTTTACAACCAGAGAAGCTTAGGATCGTACGCATCAAAAATACCCTGCATCTGGAGGAAATCTATATTTCAGAGGGATTGCTTGCCGAGGCAATGGCCAATCCGCAAATCGAGATATTAGGTGAACCGGAACCCTTTCAATATGACGAATTCGGCAATTTACTAACAAACTATTAATTAAGAGGGGCTATTTATAGTGGTGGAGGAGGAATTTTCCTGTCTACTGTAAAATTAAAAGGAGTAACCCCCTTGTTACGGTTTTTAAAGATGTCTCCTTTGAAATTCAGATGACGAATCAATTTGGTGAAAGTGGGTGGTTCCTTTGACCACACGTGTTGGACAGACTGTTCAGTCCCTAGAGCGGGCCTTGAAAATTTTAGAGGTTTTAGGAAATCATCAAAAGGGTTTGGGGGTTACTGAACTGGCCCATGAAGTGGACCTGCATAAAAGCACTGTTCACCGCCTCCTCGGTACCTTAGCCCAGAGGGGATTTGTGGAGCAAGATTCTGAGACAGAAAGATATAAGCTTGGACTAAAAATAATTGAGCTAAGCAATAAGATGTTAACGAATATGGAAGTGCGCCAGGAGGCCAGGCCTTACCTGGAGGAACTCATGCAATTTGCCAATGAGGTCGTACATCTATGTGTGTTAAGACAGGGAGAGATAGTCTACATCGACAAGGTTGAGTGTCCCAGTACCATACGTATGTACTCGCAAATAGGCCGTCGGGGTCCGGTACACAGTTCAGGTGTTGGTAAGGCCATTTTGGCTTTTCTGCCCCAGGAAGAAGTGGTAAGAATTCTCCAGGACAAGGGCATGCCACGCAAAACACCGAATACAATTACAGATATAGATGAGATGCTCAACCATTTGGCAGAAATCAGGCTTCAGGGTTACTCAGTTGATGAAGTAGAAAACGAATTAGGTATTCGTTGCGTTGCTGCACCGATTTGGGACCATGCAGGACAGGTTGTTGCCTCCATCAGTGTTGCAGGACCAGAATCCCGGGTAACAAGGGAAAGAGTTCCTGAATTAGCGTCCAAGATCAAAGAGACGGGCTTAATGATTTCTCACCGTCTGGGGTATTGCCCTTAGGGCTTACTTTTTTCACTATTTGGAACGATGTTTTACATGATGAGATACCCTGGGACGGTAACGGAAGATATGAGGTGAGCTTAGGTGAATTTTGAATGTGTAAAGGAAACCGGAGTTGTTTCCATTGTTCGTGGTGTTAAAAAAGAAGAATTGATTCCTTTGGTAAGTGCCCTACAGGAAGGGGGCATAAAAGCGGTGGAAGTAACCTGTAATACCCCCGGGGCCATTGACATGATTAACCAGCTCAGGACCCACTTTGACAAGGAAATGTTTGTGGGGGCAGGTACCGTTTTGGATAAAGAAACAGCCTCCCTGGTAATTGCCGCGGGTGCTCAGTTTATTCTTAGTCCGCATCTTTCGCAGGAAGTTATAGAGGTGGGAAATCTTTATGGCAAGCCAGTGGTACCGGGAGCAATGACCCCCACGGAAGTTATTCAGGCCATCCGCTGGGGAGCTAAGATGGTAAAAATATTTCCGGCCGGAGTGCTGGGAACCCAATATTTTAAAAATATTTTAGGACCTTACCCCCATGCTCAGATGATGGTGGTAGGCGGGGTAAATATAAACAATGCTGCTGACTTTTTAAGGGCTGGGGCGACTTCCCTAGGAACCACGGATTTGTTCAAAGCCATGGCCGAAGGAGGAACGAAGGAAGTGATAGCTAGGTCTAAGGCATATCTTGAAATCGTTCAAAGGGTTAGACAGGAGAGTGCCTAGTTAGCTATTAGCCATTAGTCGTTAGCCAACTATCTAAAAAAACTTCTAAAGGCTAAAAGCTAGCTATAGTAATGGGCACATTTACGAAACAGGTAGGTGAGATTTTATGCCAGAGGTTGTTACATTAGGAGAAACAATGGTTTTGATGAATCCCGAAAGCTCAGGACCGTTAAAATATATTAGTCAGTTTACTAAACAAATTGGGGGCGCGGAATCCAATTTTGCCATTGGGGTGGTTCGATTGGGTCATAGTGCTGGCTGGATAAGCAGACTCGGTACGGATGAGTTTGGTAAATATGTACTTTCCTTTATTCAGGGTGAGGGGGTGGATACATCCCAGGTAAAATTTGATGCCTCAGCCCCCACTGGCTTGTACTTTAAAGAGCGGCGGGAATACGGAGAAAGTAAGGTTTATTATTACCGCAAAGGTTCAGCAGCCAGTTGGATGTCACCGGAAGATCTTAATGCCGATTATATTGGCTCGGCTAAAATACTGCACATCAGCGGCATTACTCCAGCACTGAGTGAGTCTTGCCACCAGACTATCAAAGAGGCTGTGGCAATGGCTAAAAGACGGGGTGTAACCGTATGTTTAGATCCAAATATTCGCCTGAAGCTATGGGAGAAAGATAGGGCACGTCAAGTGATAATGGAATTAGCTGCCCAGTCAGATATTATTTTGCCTGGAGTCAACGAAGGTGAGATGCTTTTAGGTGAATCTGATCCAGAAAAAATTGCTGCTCAGTTTTTGGCATTAGGGGTGCAAACGGTTGTTGTCAAGCTTGGTAAGAAGGGTGCCTATTATGCAACTGCCACAGAGCATAAATTGGTTCCGGGCTATCCCATTGACAAGGTAGTCGATCCCATTGGTGCAGGTGATGGTTTCGCAGCGGGCTTTGTTGCAGGTCTGTTAAAAGATTACTCCATGGAGGAAGCCGTAAAGCTGGCCAATGCAGTGGGTGCCATGGCTACCACAGTAATTGGTGATGTAGAAGGACTGCCTACGATGGATGAGGTAGCTGTATTTAGGGGCCATAAAGAAGGGATTGATCGATAATGAATGGTTTTGCTGGATTAACAAAAGTTGGTGTTATACCCGTGGTTCGAGGGAGCCAACCGGAGACAATCATTCATTTGGCTAAGGCTTTGCAAGCTGGCGGAATTAACAGCATGGAGATTACCATCGAAACACCGGGGGCATTGGAAGTAATCAAGAAGGTTACCTCAGAAATGGCTGAAAATTTTATTGTCGGGGCAGGTACTGTGCTGGATGGTGAAACTGCTCGCTTAGCTATTTTGTCCGGAGCACAGTTTATTGTTTCGCCCAGCCTGCATCCAGACGTTATTACTGTGGCCAAGCGTTACGGCAAACCAGTTGCCCCAGGGGCAATGACTCCCACAGAAATTGTTCGGGCTTACGAACTAGGGGCTGACCTAGTGAAGGTCTTTCCTGCCAGCACCCTAGGGGCAAAATATATTAAAGATATCCGTGGACCATTGGGTCACATTCCGATCATGGCCACCGGCGGTATTAATGTAAATAACGCAGCCGAGTTCATTAAGGCTGGCTGCCTGGCCTTAGGTGTTGGTGGATCCTTGGTTTCCCAACAGGTCATTGCGGAAGGTAATTGGAGCTATATTACGGAGCAAGCCAGTCAATTAGTGGAAGCAGTTTGCAGTGCCAGATTATAAAAACCGATCGAGGTGACTAAAATGTCAAATCTAAAAGTTGTGGTAACTGATTACGAATATTCAACCCTTAAGTATGAGGAAGAAGTGTTGGCACAAATAGGAGTTAGCCTGGTACCCGCCCAATGCAAAACAGAGGAAGAACTGATAGAAGCTTGCAAAGATGCAGATGGTCTGCTGAATCAATATGCACAACTGACACCAAGGGTTATTCAAGCTTTGGAAAAGTGCAAAGTTATTGGACGTTATGGTGTGGGAATAAATACAGTGGATCTGGCTGCTGCCACAGAGAAGGGTATCTGTGTGGTAAACGTACCTGACTACTGCATGGATGAAGTTTCTGATCATGCCATGGCCCTGCTTTTAGCCTGTGCTCGTAAAATAGTACGAATGAACAATGAAGTGAAAAAGGGCAATTGGGACTATAAGGTATCTGTACCTGTTTACCGTCTCAGGGGCAAAAACCTGGGCTTAATTAGTTTTGGCAGAATTGCCCAAACTCTGGCCCAAAAGGCCCAAGCCTTTGGTTTAAATCTATTGGTTTTTGATCCCTATATTCCAGATGCTGTGGCGGATAAATTTGGTGTAAAAAAAGTAAGTTTGGAGGAATTGTTACAAACCTCGGACTTTATTTCCGTACACGCCCCTTTGAATGCAGAGACGGAACATCTGATTAGTGAAAAAGAGTTAAAAAGGATGAAAAGATCAGCCTTTATTATTAACACCGGGCGGGGACCTGTTATTGATGAGGAGGCACTGGTTAAAGCCTTGCAGGAGGGATGGCTTGCGGGTGCTGGTTTAGATGTCCTAGAGATTGAACCAGTACGTTCAGACAGCCCCCTGTTGGAGATGGATAATGTCATTCTAAATCCTCACGTGGCCTGGTATTCGGAAGAAGCAGGCACTGATTTGCAAACTAAAGCAGCCCAGGGGGTGGCCGAAGTTTTACAAGGTTACTATCCCAGGAATCTCGTAAACAAAGAAGTTAAAGGAAAAGTAAACTTAAAAGAGCGTCTATAAGTTGAAATAAAGGGGGTCGCAGCATTGTTTCATCGTAGTAAAGAAATTCTTCATTTCCCTGACTGGGCCCTAAACCGTTCCCTCTACAAGTCAATGGGTTATACCGATGAGGATTTGGATAAACCACTGGTGGCAGTGGTTAACTCCTGGAATAACGTGGTTCCCGGCCATTATAACTTACGGGAAGTAAGTGAAGCAGTTAAAGCGGGTATTCGGGCGGCAGGCGGCACCCCTGTGGAGTTTGGTACCATCGCTGCCTGTGATGGAATTGCCCAGGGACATGAAGGGATGAGATATATCTTACCGACCAGGGACCTAATTGCTAATGATATTGAAATGATGATTCAGGCCCATCGGTTTGATGGCATGGTTTTATTAGGTTCTTGTGATAAGATTGTCCCGGGTATGCTGATGGCTGCCGCAAGGTTAGATATACCAGCTATCTTTGTTAATGGTGGGCCCATGCTGCCCGGTCACTTTCAGGGCAAAGACACCGACAGTTCCATCGTGCAGGAGAGTTTGGGCACTTTAAAGGCAGGGGAAATGACCATGGCAGAGTACAAGGAGTTAGAAAACTGTGCCTGTCCGGGACCTGGTTCCTGTGCTATGTTAGGTACCGCCAATACAATGTGCTGTCTGGCCGAGGCAATGGGTATGGCCTTACCGGGTAGTTCTACCATCCCTGCCGTGGATGCCAGTAGGTTCAGAGCTGCCCAGCAAAGTGGTCGTGTCATTGTGGATTTAATTAAACGGGGTATTACAACTGGTCAGATCATTACCAAAGAATCTTTGGCCAATGCGGTACGGGTAAGTTCTGCCATCGGTGGGTCAACCAATGTGGCACTACATATACCGGCCATTGCCTATGAGGCGAAGGTGGATTATGACCTGGAATGGTTTCATGAATTAAGTCAGGGAACGCCTCATATAGCGGGAATTATGCCAGCCACCGAATATGATCTTGCAGATTTCCATGTTGCCGGTGGTGTCCCCGCAGTGATGAAGGAACTGGCGTCCGTGTTAAATACAAATTGTTTAACCGTCACAGGGAAAACCGTTTTGGAAAATGTGCAAACTGCCGTTATTAAAGACAGTCGGGTTATCAAGACCATGACAGAGCCCTTCCACGAAAACGGTGGTCTGGCGGTAATTAAGGGCAATTTGGCCCCCAATGGGGCAGTAACCAAACCTGCAGCCATAGCTTCGGAACTTTTGAAATTTTGCGGTCCAGCCAGGGTCTTTGACAGTGAACAACTGGCCATCGAGGCAATTGAAGCAGGAAAGATTCAACCAGGTGATGTTGTTGTCATTCGCTATGAAGGTCCCAAGGGTGGTCCGGGAATGCCGGAAATGTTTAAGCCTATGAAACTGCTGGTTGGTATGGGGTTAGCTAAGAAAGTAGCCTTAATCACCGATGGACGTTTCTCCGGTTCGAACAATGGTTGTTTTGTTGGTCATATTTCACCCGAGGCTATGGAAGGTGGCCCATTGGCACTGGTTCAGGAAGGGGATTCAATTGATATTGATATCCCCAATCGCCTGCTAAATATTAAAGTTTCCCCGGCAGAGCTTGCAGCAAGGCAGGAAAAATGGCAAGCACCTGCTCCCAGGGTAACCAGAGGCTACCTTGCCCTATATGCACGCATTACGGAATCCGCTGATAAAGGAGCTATTATTAAGGTTTGACAGGTTAGGTCATAATAAGGAGTGTCGCAAGACTACTTTTATTTAGTAGGCAAGCGACACTCCTTTTTATTCAAAGGCCTCAGGTTAGGTTATATACAATATTTTTAGTAGAATCATCTTGTAGAAATCGCTAAAGCGTGTATAGTATGGAGAGGAACATTTACATAGACTAGCACCGGGGGATATAGTCATGAATATTAAGCTCATATCACGGGCTTTAGGTGTCGTGTTATGTTGTGAGGCAGTGGCTATGCTACCCTCCCTTGGGCTATCCTGGGCTGAGCAGGGTAGTGATAAAACGGCTTTCATGGCCAGTATAGCCATAACATCCATGGCGGGATCAGCACTGCTTTTAACCAAACCACGAACCATGCAGGTTGGTTATAAAGAAGGATTTATCGTTGCAACTTTAGCTTGGTTAATATTGTCCGTCTTTGGTGCCCTACCCTTTTATCTAAGCGGCGCAACACCCCATCTGGTGGATGCCTTATTTGAATCAATTTCTGGCTTTACAACCACAGGTGCTTCGGTGATTGTAGATGTGGAAACCCTGCCCCAGGGCATACTCTTTTGGCGCAGCTTTACTCACTGGTTGGGGGGCATGGGGATCATTGTATTGACCCTTGCTCTGATGCCCTCTTTGAATGTTGCTGGCTTTCGCATGTTTAAGGCGGAAGTACCTGGCCCAACAAAAAGCAAGGTATTACCCAAGGTTGCCCAAACTGCCAGAGAACTCTACAAGGTTTATCTAATTTTCACTTTGGCCCAAATAGTATTGCTTAAGCTTGCTGGCATGTCCTGGTTTGACTCTTTCATTCATACATTTGGCACAGTGGGTACAGGCGGTTTTTCCTCAAGGAACGCCAGTATTGCTGCTTATGATAGCGTGGCAGTTGAGCTAATCATCGTTTTCTTCATGATTCTTTGTGGGATTAGCTTTACGATCCACTTTAGTTTGTTAAGGGGAAAATTTCGAACATTTTATAAAGATCCTGAAACCAAAGTATATTTAAGCATCATTGCAGCTTCAGTCGGTTTTATAACCATAAATCTAATGAATGATGCTGGTTATGATCTGGCAAAGGCCTTGCGACAGGCCTTGTTTCATGTGTCAGCTGTGATCAGCAGTACAGGTTTTTTGGCAGAGGATATTCACCAGTGGCCGGATTTTAGTCGGTATTTGCTGGTATTACTGATGCTCACGGGGGCCTGTTCAGGCTCGACGGCCTGTGGGATAAAGGTTATTCGGATCATTATAATTTTTAAATCCCTGTCAAACCAAATGGCCAGACTGACCCACCCCCAGGCTGTAATACCTGTCAGACTGGGCAATACGGTAATTCCCCAAGAAGTGGTAACAACCGTCCAAAATTTCTTTGTTTTGTTCATTGCGAGCATGGTTTTTGCAATTGGACTCTTAGTTGCCATGGGTGTTGAGGGAAACACGGCTATCGCAGTAGTCGCATCCTCCATAAGCTGCCTCGGGGTGGTGGACTCATCGACAACCCTTGTAAACCTACCCGCAGCAGCCAAGTTGGTCTTGACCTTTTGTATGTTTATTGGCCGGTTAGAGTTATTTACTGTTCTGGTCGTATTAAATATTAAGTTTTGGAGGAAATAAAAAGCTTAACAGCCTTGCTCCTTGGGAGCTGGCTGTTTTTGTTTTAACAAACTAGCGATTAAAGCTGCCAAGGGCTGTTGATAGAGCATGGAAAGGGTTACGGGCATTGCCACGGCGGGGGGGAAATAGGTTAGGGCTAAAATTAACCCAAGGCTGTTATTTCTCATGCCAACGCCATAGATCATGGTGATCATTCTGTCCCTTTGGTGCCCCTTAAGGATAAAGGAACCAAGAAAACCAAGGGTGTACCCACTAACGGAAACAATCAAGATAACCAGCAAAAGTTTGATGATGGCATGATCCCATTTTATTTCCGGTGCAATGGCACTGGCGTTAATGAAGACCACCAGAAAGATAGCAATCTTTGAGAAGAAGCCACCAATGGAGGTGGCATACTTATCAACGGCTCCCTTGGTAAAATCATGGACCACCATACCAAGTAGACTGGGTATGGTAATCATCCAGAAAAGACCCACCAGCAGTTGCATCGTATCGATCTGGATGGACTTTCCGGCTACTAAGGCGATAAAGGCCGGTAATAAAAGTGGACTAATCAGTGTGTCCAGGGTTACGGCAACCATCGATAATGGAACATCTCCCCCCAACATGGATGACCAGATTAGGGAGGTCACACCGATAGGAATGGAAGCCCCAATCACAAACCCTAGGCGGATGTACTCATTGTCAGGATAAAAGATTAGGCCAATTAAATAAGCAATTAACGGCATTACACCGTGAATCAATAGCAGCATCCAAATATTAATCCAGGGTCTTGAGAGGGTGCGAAAGAAATCCTTCAAACTAGTTTCCAGGGATGAAACAAAGGTCATATAGGTGAAAGAAAGGGTTGCCACGAGACTCCAAAATTTTGTGGTCTCCACAGGCGTTATAAAACCAAAAAACAATGCAGATAAAACCACATAAAACATATGTTTTGCCAGCCAACTGTTCCAGTTGCTAAAGAAAGTTAACATTTAGATTCATCCTTCATCTGGCCATAGGCCATGAGCCATGGGCCTTGTTTTTTTTGTGCCAGCTATTCTTACGGGTATTTGGTGATTGCGGCAAATCGTTTCATACATAATAATAGCACTTTGTTGTGTCTTTGAATAAAAAAGTTTGCCTAAGAAATAAAAGGGAGTGTTGCCAAACTACGTCCCAGTAGCTTGCAACACTCCCGGTCTTTTAATCGCTATACCCAAAATACCCTTAAGCAATACAGGCACAAAAAGCCCATGGCTCATGGCCCTTTCCCAAGAGACAGAAAGCTAACAACTAGTGGCTACAGGCTGAAAGCGGATGGCCGACGACTAATATATTGCAATGACGGCCCCGATAAAAATTAGATAAAATACACTGTTAAAGGCCAGGGTCAGGGGTTTGATTTCACCCTTCAGCTTAAGCAGTATAAAAATTGTGCCGGCAGCGGCCAGGGCAAGGATGGCACAGATAATACCTAATTGGGACAATTTCCAAGGGGTGAGCAGAATACCGAGGGCCGGAATAATGGAGCTTTGAAAGACCATGGCGCCGGTAATATTCCCCAGGGCCAAGGTATCTTTGCCCTGCCGTACCCAGATAACACTGTTGAATTTTTCCGGTAGTTCTGTGGCAATTGGGGCGATGATTAACGATAAAATAAAGGCAGGAATACCCCAAATGGAAGCTAGGTTTTCAATCTCCTGAACAAACAAATGAGCACCAATGACAATACCGGCTAAAGCCAAAGTTACTTGCAGTACGACAATTGGTGTGGCAGGATCAGGTTCTTTCTTGGCCAGATATAAAGGATTTAAGTTCTCACACCGGCCACCCTCACAGCCAAGGGTTTTGTACACATAGTAGACATAGGCTAAAACTAGAAAAACTGCCACCAGAGGTTTAAAGCCATTGCCAAAGCTGCCAGCCAATACTGCCACACTGTAAACAATTAAAAAGAATTTTAAATCTCGGCTCATGACATCCCGGTCAATAAACATATTTTCCCGGCTCTTACCCTTGACTTTATAGATCATGGCGGCAATGCCAGTGATGGCCAAAGCTAAGGTGGACAGCATAAAGGGTGCACCTAAAATTGCACCAATACCAACTTCTTCAGCCATATCACCGGAGCCAAATAAGATGGCAATGACGGGGATCATGGTTTCTGGTAGGGCTGTGCCCACAGCTGCAAGTACACTGCCCACAGCCCCTTCGGAGAGATTAAATTTTTTCCCCAACCACTCAACACCGTTGGTAAAAACCTCAGCACTAAGTAAAATAATACCGAGGCTTGCCAGTAAAAGGAAGTAGGTCATTTGTTGGATCCTTTCTATTCTTTCAATATTTTTATTAATATTTCCCGCAAAGCAAGGTGGGTAGTACAGTAGATTAAAGGTTAAGCTACGGGAATCATATTGTAGTTAGAAGGGATTTAGTAAAAAACAAAGAAAATATGTCCTAAAGATAACATGGGAGATGATTCAAGATGGAGAATTTATGGGCACCATGGCGATCGGTGTACATCGGTAAACCCCAAACGGGTTGTATTTTCTGTGAAAAATTAAATTCCGATCAGGACGAAGAAAACCTGGTTATTTACCGCGGGAATAAAACCTTTGTTATTATGAATTTATACCCCTACAACAATGGGCACCTTCTGATTGCTCCACATCGACATGTCGGTGATATCACAGAGCTTACGGATGAAGAGCTGTTAGAACTGAACAAAATGACCCAATTTATGGTCCAAGCCATTAGGCGGGCCTTTGGCAATCCCCATGGTTTTAATATTGGTATCAATCTGGGCAAAGTTGCCGGTGCGGGGATTCCTGGTCACCTACATGTGCATATTGTTCCTCGTTGGGATGGAGATGCCAATTTTATGGCTGTCATCGGTGAGACCCGAGTAATTTCAGAGGGATTGCAGAGGACCTATGAAAAAATAACCAATGCCATTACAGCATTAAAAGAGGAAGCGGATAGGGCGGAATAAGGACATTTGTTGCCGACATCTCTTGCTTTTTGCTGGAATTACCATTAGTATGAGAATAAATTTAGTCAGCCCGATGGCCATTAGCTTTTAGCCATTGGCAGTTATTAAAAGCTAAAGGCTAAAATCGAAAGGAACAGCTTGATGAAAGAAATCTGTCTTATGGGAGGAACCTTTGACCCTGTTCATTTTGGACATTTAGTGGTTGCTGAGGAAGTAAGACAAAGATTCCATTTAGATAAGGTTGTTTTTATACCTGCAGGCAAACCACCGCACAAAACCGATAAGGTAATCTTAGATGCACAGCACCGGGTAAATATGATTCGCTTGGCCATAGCCAGTAACCCCTATTTTGAAATATCCACGCTAGAGGTTGAGAGACGAGGTCTATCTTATACGGTGGATACCATCGAGCAACTAAGACGATCCTTTCAGGTTGAAAGCATTTACTTTATTACCGGTGCCGATGCAATTCTGGAAATATTAACATGGAAAGATGTCGAAAGGCTGTTGAGCATGGCTTACTTGATAGCTGCCACCCGACCCGGGTATGATTTAAATAATTTAGAGGAAACCCTTAAATCCTTACCCACCCCTTTTATGAAAAGGATTTTGCCCTTAGAGGTCCCAGCCTTAGCCATTTCCTCCAGTGATATTAGGAAAAGGGTCAGGGAAGGTAAAAGTATTAAATATCTGTTACCTGAGTCTGTGGAAGAATATATTTATCATAATAATATTTATGTAGCGAAATAGTAAAAGTTTTCTTTACCTTAAATGGAAATATCTTTGCATTTCTTTACTGCATTTAGTCCAGGGCTAGTGCAAATAATACTTGTAACGGCAACAAGTATCAACAGAACCATTGAAAGAGGTGACTTATGTGGCAACTTTATATGTTGGAAACTTACCCTGGGCTACTAAGGCAGAGGATCTCACCAGAGCATTTGAAGCACATGGTGAAGTTCTGAGCAGCAGGGTTATTACAGACCGAGAAACTGGTCGTTCCAGGGGTTTTGGTTTCGTTGAGGTAAACGATGCTGATGCTGAAAGAATGGTAGAGGCTCTAAACGGAACAGACCTGGGTGGTCGAGTTATCACTGTAAACGAAGCAAAAAGCCGCGAAGCCGGTCAGGTTTAAACGAATTACAAAACCTCCTTTCCTCCGGAATAGGGGGTTTTTTTAAGCCATCAGCTTGGTGGTGGTTGGCCCTAATTTGGGATATGAATCTTAAACCACCTGTGCATCTTTCTTAGTGGAATTTAAAAAGCCCAGGGACTATGGTATATTCCTTGGGAAGGAATGTACCATCGGAGACGAAATAATAACTAAAAAGGTTAACGCCGGATGGCTAATTATGGGTTATTATAAAAAATACGGGGGGTTAGCATGATTACCGAGGAATACCTGATGCAAAAACTTAGTCTAACTATGTCGGAAAAACTATTGCGGCATGTCCGGGGCGTGGCAGATACTGCAGAAAAATTGGCCAAAAAATACGGGACAGATCCCTTTAAGGCTAGGATTGCTGGATTACTACATGATATAGCCAGGGACTTTGATGACAATGAAATGCTGCAGCGGGCTAAAAAGTATAACTTAACAGTCAGTGAGTATGGCTTCGCTATGCCCCTGTTGCTCCATGGTCCGGTGGCTGCGGTAATGGCCAGGGAGGACTATGGGATTGATGATCAGGAAATTTTAAACGCCATTGCCTTACATACTGTTGGCTCAGAGTATATGAGTCAACTGGATAAAATCATTTTTGTGGCTGATAAAATAGAGCCAAATCGAAAACATGCCGGTGTTGAGGGAATAAGGAGACAGGCTAATGTAAATTTAGAGGCCGCCCTACTTAGTTGTTTTGACGAAAGTATTCGCTATGTTTTAAAAATGGGTTTTTTATTACACCCTACCAGCGTCAAGGCAAGAAATTCATTATTAGTTGACCAAGGTTCCTTTAGAAAATAGTGGAATAGGATATAATAGATATAATTAACTAAGAGGAGGGGTTTTTTTGGCACTTAGCCCAAAGGAAATCGTTGATCTAGCCCATCAAGCAGCCGATGATAAAAAGGCAATGGATATTACAGTCTTAGACATCCGTAATATTTCTATTATTTGCGACTACTTTTTAATATGCACGGGTCGTTCCAGCACCCAGGTACAAGCAGTATCTGACCATATTGTAGAAAAGCTAAAAGATGCAGGCGTTAAACCCTTACGGGTTGAGGGTTTTCGTGAGGGTAGTTGGATCTTACTGGATTATGGCGATGTGGTGGTTCATATATTCCAAGAAATGGAAAGGGGTTTCTACAACCTAGAAAGGCTTTGGGGAGATGCGAGTGTGGTGGAAATGAGTCTTAAGGGATAGCCTTCAGGGTCAGCCATGAGCCATGGGTCATGAGTAAATACCTTTAAAACATTCCATGCAAAAAAAGTTCAAGGCCCAAGGCTCACGGCTGATAGAACCCAAAGAAACAGCTAAAGCTGAAGGCTAAAAGAAACCTCTCCTAATTTAGAGAGGTTTCTTTTAGCTTTTTTTCAGATTGTTGAAATATTGCACTAATCGTGGTAAAATTTGCGAGGAATGCAACTTTTAATAAATATTACGAAAATAGCAAGCATGGCTAGGAGGAAGTACTTTGCAAGAGCATTATGACTTCAAGGAAATAGAGAACAAATGGCAGGAAGAATGGGATAATCAGAATACTTACCAAGTTCAAAATTTTTCCGATCGCCCTAAATACTACTGTTTAGAAATGTTTCCCTACCCATCTGGAAAATTACATATGGGTCATGTGAGAAACTACTCCATCGGTGACGTAGTGGCCAGATTTAAAACCATGCAGGGTTTTGATGTGCTTCATCCAATGGGTTGGGATGCCTTTGGGTTACCAGCAGAAAATGCTGCCATTAAAAATGGTATTGCTCCTGCCACTTGGACCTGGGATAACATTGATCATATGAAAAGCCAATTAAAACAGCTTGGTCTAAGTTATGACTGGGACCGTGAAGTTGCCACCTGCCATCCCGGATATTACAAGTGGGGACAATGGTTGTTCCTGCAGCTTTATAAAAAGGGCCTGTGCTATAAAAAGCATGCACGGGTCAACTGGTGCCCTGATTGTGCAACCGTTCTGGCTAATGAGCAAGTAGTAGAAGGTTCCTGTGAAAGATGCAGTGCCGTCGTAGAACAAAAGCAATTAGACCAGTGGTTTTTCCGGATCACAGAATATGCACAGCGTTTACTGGATGATTTAAAACAATTAAAGGGTTGGCCTGATAAAGTTAAAATTATGCAGGAAAACTGGATTGGCCGCAGTCAAGGCTCGGAGCTTATCTTCCAGGTGGACGGCAGCAACGAAAGCATTCCGGTCTTTACCACCCGCCCGGATACCGTATATGGTGTATCCTATATGGTTGTTGCTGCAGAACACCCGCTGGTGGCCAAGCTTTCCGCTGGTAGCCCCCAAGAGGCGGCGGTGTCGGAATTTGTCAACCGGGTTAGCAAGCTAACTGAATTGGCTCGAACCAGCAATGAAAAAGAGGGTATTTTCATCGGGGCATATTGTATCAACCCCTTTAATGGTGAAAAGGTCCCCATCTTGGCTGCTAACTATGTTTTATACCACTATGGTACGGGTGCGGTCATGGGTGTACCAGCCCATGATGAGCGGGACTTTGAATTTGCCCGCAAGTATGATTTACCAATAAAGGTTGTAATTTATCCTACGAAGGACCAGGAACTGCGGGCTGAAGAGATGACCGCAGCCTATACAGAAGATGGGTTTATGGCTAACTCAGGCCCCTTTAATGGAATCCCAAACCGTCAGGGTATTAAAAAAGTTATCCAATATGCCGAAGAAACAGGAATTGGTACGGGTGTTGTAAACTTCCGTTTGCGGGATTGGCTAATTTCTAGACAACGTTATTGGGGAACTCCCATCCCTATTGTTTACTGTGAAAAGTGCGGGGCTGTGCCGGTACCAGATGAGCAATTACCGGTGTTGCTTCCTACCGATGTAGCCTTTAAGCCAACCGGTGAGTCCCCCTTAAAGGGCAGACCGGACTTTGTTCATACCACTTGTCCCCAGTGTGGCGGTGCAGCGCAAAGGGAAACGGATACGATGGATACCTTTGTGGACTCTTCCTGGTACTATTTGCGTTATACCAGTGCTAGAGATAACGATCAGGCCTGGGATAAAAACAAAGCGGATCGTTGGATGAATGTGGATCAGTACATTGGCGGTGTCGAGCATGCTATTTTACACCTGCTGTACTCCAGATTTTTCACGAAAGTTTTTTATGACCTGGGTTTAATAAATGCCCAAGAGCCCTTTGAAAACCTATTGACCCAAGGGATGGTTTTAAAAGATGGTGCCAAAATGTCTAAATCTAAAGGCAACGTCGTAAGTCCCGAGGAGATAATTGCACGTTATGGTGCTGATACGGCAAGAATGTTTATCCTTTTTGCTGCTCCCCCTGAAAGGGATCTGGAATGGAGCGACAGAGGTGTGGAAGGAAGTCACCGTTTCCTCAACCGGGTATGGCGGTTGATTTACTCCCTCAAGGATGATGTAGCAGGTGCACCTGCCATTCCGGCAGGGACCAATTATGTGGGTGTACACAAAGAAATGCGCCGCTTAACCCACTATGCCATCAAGAAAGTAACAGAGGATATCAGTGGTCGATTTAACTTCAATACTGCCATTAGCACCATTATGGAACTGGTTAATGGTTTGTACACCTACCGGGATAAAGTGGCTGAAGTAGAAAGGGATGCAGCTGTGCTGGCAGAAGCCATTGACACAACCATAATCCTACTGGCTCCCTTTGCCCCCCATATCACAGAGGAGCTTTGGGCCGCCACGGGCCATCAGGGAAGTGTCCACAAACAGCCCTGGCCTACCTTTGATCCAGCCGCATTGGTGGAAGATGAAGTTGAGATTGCTGTTCAAATTAACGGTAAGGTTCGGGAACGCCTGAATATACCTGCTAATATGAAACCAGCAGATATGCAGCAATATCTATTGGAAATGGAACTTGTCAAAGCCCTAATTGGGAATAAACAAATTGTTAAAGTGATTCCCGTACCGGGAAAACTATTGAATATTGTGGTAAAATAGAGCCGAAAAATTAAAGGCACCCTCACAGGTGTCTTTAGTTTTTGTCATTCACCAGTAAAGAATAGAATTAAAATGTCATCCTGAGCGACAGCGAAGGATCTTAAGGCTAGCCTTTCAATGTTAGAAGATCCTTCGTTATTGCTCGGGATGACAAAGGTATGCTAATGATGAATATAGGAGATGAACATCATGGAAATTCTCTCTACTCACCTGGGTGCTTATCTTTTTATCTTTTTTGCCCGGGTGGCTGATATGTCTCTGGATGTTTTGCGACTGCTGATGCTTATGCGGGGACGCAAGGTGGTTGCTAGTTTGATTGGTTTTGTGGAGGTCAGTATTTTTATTGTTGCCCTGGGCCAAGCCTTAAGTGGTGGTATGGATGACCCATTCAAAATCATTGCTTATGCCGGAGGCTTTGCCACAGGTAATTTTCTTGGTTCGTTAATTGAAGAGTGGTTGGCAGTGGGACATCTATCCATGCAGGTATACCCTTCTTCAGAAAAGGTAGAAGAACTATGCATTCGTTTCCGTGATCAGGGCTTTGGGGTAACCACAGTTTGTGGTTGCGGCAGAAGTGGTGAGCGCACCATTCTATTTGTATTGTTGAAAAGAAGCAATTTAAAAATAGCCACAGGCATCCTGGACGATGTACAGCCGGGGATTTTCTTTAATATTTCCGATGCACGGGCTGTTCGCGGCGGAGTTTTTCCGGGTCCCAAAAGTAGGTTTCTCAAATCAAAATAGGAATAGAACCAGAACTGCGGCGTCATACTAGAATGACTATTGCCTGTAGGAAGGTGACAGTTCTATGGAAAGTATTCATGGTGTATTTCCTCATATCTGGCGAACCATTGTTATCTATTTTGCCGTCTTAGTTATTGTTCGGCTAATGGGAAAAAGGGAGATTGGTCAGCTTTCTACCCTGGATTTTGTTGTGGCCATTATTTTAGCTGAGTTGGCGGCCATACCCATGGGCTCAGTTAACATTCCAATCTGGCATGGCATTGTACCCCTGGTTACATTAGGCGTTTTAGAAATGTTTTTTTCTTATTTAGCCCTGCTCAATCGTCCACTAAGAAAAATGTTTTATGGCTCCCCCCAAATTATTATTGAAAACGGCCATCTGCTAAAGCACGAAATGCGTGCCTCACGCTATAACCTTGATGATTTACTGAGCCAACTAAGGGAAAAGGGATTTTACAACATAGAAGATGTGGAGTATGCCATCTTGGAAACCTCGGGCAGATTAAGTGTTATACCCAAATCCCAAAAGAGGCCGGTTACCCCAGAGGATTTAGGCATTAGCACTGGCTATGAAGGCTTACCCACTGTGTTGGTGATGGATGGAGATGTCATAAAGGAAAATTTACACAGCATTAATCTGGATGAAAATTGGTTAAGGGAAACCTTAGCGGAAAAGGGTATACATCCTAAGAAAGTTCTCTTAGCCACCCTAAACACTCGGGGACAGATATTGATTGATTGCCAAAACGACGATCACGCCAGTAAATAAATTATGCCATCAGCCTTGAGACATCAGCTTTTTGGCTAGGGGGTATTCCATTAGGGTAATATGTTGTTCCTTAGCCTTGGGATTTTTGTGCATGTTTGTTTTCGGTTTTTTAAAAAAATAAAAGGAAATGATCAGAGTAAGTAGAAGTTACCATAAAATTGTTGGTCTTAACCCGCTTGGGGGATCGTTTTTATGATAAATTTGGGCCGTAAGGAACAAATCATGATTCTGGTAATAATGGCCGTTATTCTCTTTTCTGCTGGTTATCAATTTGCTGCTCGGTCTGATAAACAACCAATGGAACTAGTCACTTCCCAGCCCGGTGAGGACCTGGAAAGTACCCAAGAAAACCAGGGTGTGGTGGTGCATGTGGCTGGGGCAGTGGAAAAGCCTGGTGTCTACCAACTGTCTGTGGACAGTCGTGTGAATGATGCACTAAAGCTGGCAGTACCTACGGCGGACGCGGATCTTAATCTGCTTAATTTAGCGGCACCCTTAAAAGATGGTCAAAAACTTCAAATTCCTAACCTAGTGGAACCAACCATACAGGGACAATCCCCAGCTCAAATGCCTACCGTGTCAGTACCGGTGCAGGGGGCAGCCCCTGTCGTAAATAATCCTATCGTTCCCTCCGTTACCCCAGGCAATGGCTTAATCAATATTAATACTGCGAGCCTTGCAGAGTTAGATACACTACCCGGCATTGGACCTGCCTTAGCGGATCGCATCATTCAACACAGGGAGGCCAACGGCCCTTTCCAAACCATCGAAGATTTGAAAAGTGTCTCCGGTATCGGTGATAAAAAGTTTGGGGATTTACAGCAACGGGTTACTGTTCAGTAGCCAACTAGCTTGCAAAAGGCAGCGGACAACCCCGTGTGGTTCCCTACAATCCGTAGATAAGAGATTTCCCTGCCGTTAACGGTACTTTCAAGGAATGAAAATTTAATGTCATCCTTCGCGATCGTTCAGGATGACAAAGGTAGTTAATGCTGTTTTCAGGGTTCTAACAGCTAAGAAGAAGGATGTGTGCAAATGGATGTAAGCCTAGTGGCCCAGTTAATTCGCCTGCAAACAATGGAGATGGGTCTCAGTGGGTTACAAGAAAATACAGGGGATCAAGCGAGAGAGTTTTCTCTTTTGCTGGCCCAGCTGCTTGCTGCTGAGGTTGGAGTGAAGGGAGAGCAGTTAGCCCTCAAAACTGAGCCCAAGCTGATAGAACTACCCCAACTGCCCATAGGGCAAGTCCGGGCCTCCGCCGCCGCTGCGGCCGCTGCGGCCGCTTCCTTCCAGGCTGCGGCTGGTTTAGGTAAGGAGCATGAGGCTGTTGTTGAAAAAGCTGCCTTACGACACGGTCTTGACCCAGCCCTTTGTAAAGCAGTGGCCAAAGCGGAGTCCGATTTTAAGCCTGGGGCAACCTCTAGTGCGGGGGCAATGGGGTTAATGCAGCTCATGCCCGCCACTGCCCGCAGCCTAGGGGTAGCAAATCCCTACGATCCCGAACAAAATGCGGACGGTGGCGTGCGTTACTTAAAGTCTCTGCTGAAACGTTATCAAGGAAATGTTAAATTGGCACTGGCCGCCTATAATGCCGGGCCGGGCAATGTTGACCGTCACCAAGGGGTTCCTCCCTTTAAGGAAACCACTGGCTATATTGACAAGGTGATGAACTACCAACAAAAGTATTTGAGGGGTTAGAATCATGCAACGCCCCCTGGTTATCTTGCTGCTGGCCTTTATGCTAGGCATCATTGGCAGTACAACCATTCAAATTCAGCCAACCACTTCTTTAGGTGCAGTGGTTGTCGCCTGCATTATTGCGGGAATTGGCATCATTAGGACCTGGCGTTTTAATACCTGGGTCCTTTTTGTTGCCTCTTTTTGTTTGGGCTTAGCCCTAACCAGCCTTGAATTGTCTAAGGTGGCTTCGCCCCTCACGGATTTAGAAGGAAAGGTTGTTCAGGTAAGCGGTATCGTCAGCAACCAACCGGATCACAGACCAGGGGGTAGTTTCTATCAGCTTAAAGTACATCAAATCATTGAAAGTGGTCAGAGAAAGGAAACCTCAGGTGTCCTCCGAGTCAAGATGCTAGAAAATAAAAAGAAATACCGCTATGGCGATCTCTTGAGTTGTACTGGTTATGTATCTGTACCAGAGCCGCCAGGAAATCCCGGGGCCTTTGATTACCGTGCCTGGCTGAACAGACAGGGTATTGCCGCTACCTTGACCGTGCAGCAAGAGGGAGATGTCAAAGTTCTTGGGAGAGCAGGTCTTGGCCTCGTCAGAATCGCCTTGGACCTACGAAATTACCTGGAAAAAATTTATGATCAAACCCTGGCCAAGGAAAGGGCAGCTATACTAAAGGGCCTTATTTTTGGTACCAGGGGTGACATTCCTGAGGACGTTGTCTTAGCCTTTAACACCACCGGGTTGGTCCACATCCTTAGCGTTTCAGGCTATCACGTCGCTTTGGTAGCGGGAATGCTATTGGTACTACTTAGGCTGCTTCAGATACCTACCCGTTTTATCGCACCCATAACCATCCCCTTATTACTCTTTTATGCAGTAATGACGGGGTTAGGGCCCGCTGTTTTACGCTCTACCTTAATGGCCATTTTACTTCTATTGGCCCAACACCTTGGGCGACAGCAAGATTGGCCGACTACCCTGGCGGTGGCTGCGGGCGTAATATTATTAATTAACCCGCTGAATTTATATGATATTGGCTTTCAACTTTCCTTTGCCGCAACCTGGGGGTTGCTTTATATTACACCGGTATTAAATAATCGGTGGCAGCAAATACCCAAGGCTTTTTTGCTTTTAATAACCGTACCCCTGGCGGCGCAGCTGGCAACCCTACCCCTGGTACTTTTCTACTTTAATCTTGTCTCACCGGTTTCCATTCTGGCCAATTTACTAACGGTACATCTGGTGGGTATCATCATGTTATTGGGTGGCCTGGCCCTTTTGGGTGGTGTACTTTACCTGCCCTTAGGCAGTTTTCTGAATATCAGTACTGGCTTATTGATTGATTTGTTTATCCGGTTAGTGAAGTTTTGCCATGCTTTACCCGGGGCCTCCTTTTATCTGGCAACACCGCCCCTGTGGTCGATGATCCTTTACTATGTTTTACTCGTTTCATTATGCCACTTGATAAAGTTTCCGGAGGACAGGGAAAGGTTTATTCCGTTATTACCAAATGGGAAATATAAGTTCTTTGCTTGGATAGCAGCTATCGTTATCATCCTATGCTTAATCCACCCCGCGGCCAAGCCCCTAAAACTTCATTTTATTGATGTGGGGCAAGGTGACAGCACGTTAATCATCACACCGGGTCAGAGGGTGGTTCTGGTTGATGCCGGGGGTTGGCAGGACGAGCTTTTGACCGGCCGGGGAGTGGGGAGAAATATTATTCTCCCCTACCTGCACAGACTAGGTATTAATCAATTGGATGTGCTGGTGCTAACTCATCCCCATGCGGATCATGTGGCTGGTGCTAGGGCTGTGATCCAGGCCATGCCAGTGGCGATGGTGCTTATCTCACCCTATGGGCTGCAGCCGGAGGATCAAGTTGATCAAGGTTATCAGGAATTGCTGCAAGAAATAAGAAAGAAGCAAATACCCATTTACGCCACCAAGGGAGGGGAGCAGCTAAGGCTTGACTCCCAGGTAACCATGAAATGTCTGGCTCCGGTGCAAAAAATAAAAGGCACCCGTTCCGATGCCAATAACAATAGCCTGGTATTTTTAATACAATATTTGGAACGCACGGTGCTTTTGACCGGGGATATTGAGGTTGAGGCTGAAAGGATACTGACTGAAAATGATGAGTTGGCAAAACTAGAAATACTTAAAGTACCGCATCATGGCAGCGGCTATTTTGATCAGGGTTTCTTTAATCAAATAAACCCGATGGCTGCTGTTATTTCTGTAGGTGCAGGCAACCGATTTAATCATCCGGCACCCAAAACAATTGAGGCCTTACAAGAGCTAAATAGTATCATTTTTCGGACAGACCAGCACGGAGCGATTATCTTAACCACCGATGGCTCAAAATGGCTGGTTCAAACAGGAAAATAGCCCCTTCATTGCATTAAAAGAGAGAACTTTTTTGGATAACCCCACTTCGCACCTGAAATAGCTGTCCACTGACGGGGTAGGGATTATTAAGAAAACTGCTGCGGCCAATCATAATGGATTGACGCAGATCACATTCTTCTTTTGAATAAAGTAATAGCATCACATCCCGGTTTGGCACCATCACATATACCTTGCGATCCGGGGGAATGCCATGGTTTTCGGGCTTATAGAGGATGGAAAGCAGCCGGCTGGAATCGTAGGAATCACCATAATTAAAGCCATAAAGGTTTCTTTTTTTATCAAAGACTTGTAAGGGCTTGGCCTGATCCCGAAAGAAATTTCTCATAGCCAACTTCATTAGTTGATGCAGGGAAAGGTCTAAAGCCTCAATGGTGGGGTCATCCAAGAAGAAAATGCGCATGCCCTGGTCCAAGATATAAGCGATATAAAGGTTATCCGTCAGTGGGGTTGTGGCAATCCCCTTGGCATCCTGGGGTCCCACAATCAAAGGAAAGACTTGATCCAGATTCTCCTTAACATCCAGATGATTGACACCGCTTCCCCGCAGCAGATCTTTAATAAAGGGTGCCAGTACCTCGGAAATATAAACCCGACGCAGGGAAACCTTCTGTCGGCAATAGCCTTTGTAAAAGTTCTCTAAGGCCAGGTCAATCCAATATTCCCCTTTTTTCATTCGAATACTAAAGTTATCTAGGTTATAAATTAAGGACTTAGGAACGGCGTCCAAAATAAATTCCGACACAATTTTGCGAAAGGTTTGTCTATCCACCTACAATCCTCCCCTTTAGGAACTTCTGCTGTTTGTGATCTGTATGTTACTGTAATATAATAACTTTAGAAGAAATATATGCGATGATTTTTTAAAGAGGTCGGTGGTACAGACTAAAATGGAGTATTACAAAGGTTTGATTAACAGCCTGCAAAGAGGTGTGGTTGCCCCGGTTTATCTGTTTTGTGGGGAAGAAGAGTACCTTAAAGAAAGGGCTGTGGAGAAATTTAAGGAGTATTTGTTACCCCAGGCAGCGGATTTTAATTTAGACCTCTTGGATGGGGAAGAAACAGAAATTAGCACCGTGATCTCTTTGGCAGAAAATCTACCCTTTATGGCGGAACGAAGGTTAGTCATTGTTAAAAATGCCCCGTGGTTTTCCGGCGGTAAAGGGAAAGGCAAAGAGGAAGCGGCAGAGCCAGGGGAAGCCAAAGTGACTGGCAAGGATGCGGTTCTATTGGAGTATTTGAATAACCCTGCTCCCACCACCTGTCTAATCTTTGTGGCACGGGATGCAGTGGATCGCCGCAAAAAGGCCTATAAAGCCATTGCTGCTAAAGGTCAGGTTATCGACTTTAAAATGTTAAAGACCACGGAAATGATTGCGTGGGTTAACCAGGCTGTTAAGGCCTCTGACAAAAGGATTGATGCTCCGGCTGCCCGGGCCCTGGTGGAAGCCAATGGCAAGCTGGGACTGTTGAATTTGGCCAACGAAATTAAAAAGGTCATTAGCTATCTGGGTAGCGAACAAGTAATCACAGCCACAGCAGTCCATGAGGTTGGAACGATTAATATAGAACAAAATATTTTCACGGTGGTAGATGAAGCCGTGTCGGGTCATACGTCGAAGGCCCTCAGTGGTATTCGCGAACTCCTTTCATTAAAGGAGCAACCGCCTAAGATTTTGGCTCTTTTGGCCAGGCAATTACGAATCGCCCTGCAGGCCAACGCATTACTTCAGTCAGGTTGCCCGGAAAGAGAGATTGCCGGAAAAATGGGCCTGCCTGATTTTGTTATAAAGAAATCCCTGTCCCAGGTTCGCCGGGAAGGTTCCCCGAGAATAGAATGGGCATTGGAGCAGATCGCCGCCATTGATGCAGATATAAAAAAAGGCCAGAGGGATTTCCTGCCAGCCATTGAAATGATGTTGATAGAATTTAGCCGTCAGTCTTCCGTCACTAGCCGTTAGCTTATGGGGTAGTTGTTAGCCATGGTTACGGTATTTTCATGACTTTAGGGGAGCAAAAGTCCCCTAGGCTAAGCGTGCACAAAAGCTGAAGGCGGAGGGCAGACGGCGAATCGGGTATTTCACGATTCGCCGTCTGATAATAAATAAAGTAAAAAACCACCCTTAGGGTGGTTAATTATTAGCCAGCAATTTTATTGAACCGCTTGGTTAGGCGAGATTTTCTTCTAGCTGCGGTATTTTTATGCAAAACACCTTTGGTTACAGCCTTATCAACAGCCACTAAAGCTTTACGTAAAGCGGTCAAAGCCACTTCTTTGTCAGCCTCGGCTAATGCTTTCTCGTATCTGCGGATTGCAGTTTTAACAGCGGATTTAATGCTAGCATTACGAATAGTGCGCTTTTGAGCAATTTCTACCCGCTTAATAGCAGACTTAATATTAGGCAAAATTTCTCACCTCCCCAACCAAAAGTAATTTTACCACGCATAATCCTAAAATGCAAGTAACTTTAGTATATCATTTCCCTTTTTAGTGAATCATAAATGCATAACGAATAACAGGGGGTGAATATTTTGTTAGGAATGATTGTTCGCTTTATCGTTTCCGCTTTGGTATTAATGTTAGTGAGTTGGCTTTCCCCAGGATTTGTGGTTAAGGGTGGGTTCATCGGTGCCTTAATTGCAGCTGTGGTTATTGCTGTCCTTGGCTACATAGCAGAAAGCTTGTTGGGCGACCGCATATCCCCACAAAGAAGGGGCCTGGTTGGATTTATTACCGCAGCAGTGGTTATTTACCTTGCTCAATTTATCATTCCCAACTTGCTAAGCGTTAGTATCTTTGGCGCACTAATTTCTGCCTTTATTATCGGTCTTATTGATGCCTTTGTTCCGACTGCTGTAAGATAGTTTCGAGAAAATTCTGCTTCATACCCACTCCCCTCTGAGCATACTTATAAACATAGGTATGCCCTGAGGGGGGTGGTTTTTATATTCGGGCGTTATCATCATAACCTAAGGCATTGGCCAAAGAAAACAGTACCCTTTGTTTCTCTTTTTATGATTATAGTATTTTGGTTAGCCTTTTTTATCAATTCCGTGTCATTTAGTAAGGCGGACCCCCAACGGGTCTTGGCAGATGCAGTCGACTTGCTAACCTCGGCAATTTTTCAAAACCCCCGGGGCATGATCCTAACATCCATGCCTGCTTTAGCCTGGCAGGATACCCCGGAGGAGATGGAAAGCCCCGGTAGAGCCGCCTGGTACTGGCTGGCGGGTGTGACAGGTTTTGATTTGGCACCACTGGCGATTTTGAAGACCCAAATCCCGATGCTGGCCCAGATCGAACTGCAAGAGACGGTGGTTATGAATGTACAGCCAACGATTAAGGAGCCTGAGGAATCAGCAACAACGCTCAGTAAAGAAATATTGGTTGGTATCTATACCACACACACAGGAGAAACCTATACCTTGACCGATGGCACCGATCGCCTTACAGGTAGGGGCGGGGTTGTGCTGGTTGCCAAGGAGTTACAAAAGCAATTAACCGAAAAACATAAAATTAAAGTAGATTTATCGGATAAGATTCACGACGCACGCTATGCCACTTCCTATTTAGAGTCGGAGAAAACCGTCAGGCAAATGGTAGAACAAAACACTTCTCTCATTACCCTGCTGGATATTCACCGGGATGCCGGGCGCAGCCGCAAGGATTGCCTGGTAGAAGTTAAGGGGGAACAGGTGGCACCATTATTATTTATCATTGGTTCCGATGCCAGATTACCCTTTCCCAACTGGAAACAGAACTATCAGTTCGCCTGTAAGTTAGCTGAAAAATTAGACCAGCTATACCCGGGGCTTTGTCTGGGGGTAAGGGTTAAGGAAGGTCGTTACAACCAGTTTTTACACCCGGGAGCCATTTTGGTCGAGGTAGGCTCGGACAATAACTCTCTGGAAGAGGCAAAGGCCAGTGTGGTCATGCTATCGAATGCCCTGGCAGAAATCATTAAGATGGAACTGGAGCAGAAGGAAAAAGCAGCACGAAAAGAGCAACCAGTAATGGAAGGTTCCCAAGAAGCTGAGTCTGACATAAAACAAGAAAAAGACCAAACAGAAGATCCCAAAATCCAAAACACATAAAAAAATTTAACATGGAAGAAAATGTATAGCAGTACACAAAGCGGCACATCCTTATAGTGGGGAGGTGCCTTTTGTGTTAAGGAATGCTTTGTATTTTATGCTGGTAGGTGCCTTTATAGTTGTGGTAGGGTTTGGTGTTTACATTGTCAACGATTATTTTAACCGTCTTGTTTTGCCTGAACAACCAGTCCTAGTATATGCCCTTTCCAGGGAAGGACCGGGGAAATATGAAATTGAGTTTTTAGGTGAAACCCTGAAGGTAAATACCGAAGTCATACAGAACCATGCCAATAATATTTTGACAACAGGCGAAAACAAGTTGTTAAGCCTAAAAAATGACCCTCTAATGAATGAGAAAGTTCTTTGGCTCAAAGAAACTGTACAGGAACAATGGCAGGTGCTTTTGGCAACGGATGGAGTAAGGGCAGTCAGGCAGTGGATAGAAGAAAGAATTTAGCTATCAGCCACAAGTAACACAGGGGGACGGTTCTTTTGTGTCGTTGAAAACGACACAAAAGAACCGTCCCCCTGTGTTGTTTACTAAGTCATGGGGCCTCAGCAACGGACTCAAGAGAACCATCCCCTTGAGTCTTTGAGTCTATTTTACTTAAAATTAATGACTCGAAATATTCTTTGGATATATCATTTGTAATATTAACCAAGGTGTAATGATTGTTACTATCTAGTATTTCCGGTACATAGCCAAAAACATAATCTATATATTGCGAAAAAGGTCTTAGGTTCTGTTCCTTGTTGTTTTCTAAGCTTTTAAACACAGAATAAAAATCATATTGTTTTTCTAAACTTCTTAGGGCAAATTTTCCTTCCTTCCGATCATACCACCATTTTGAAAAAGCTTCCCAGCTATTAATACATAACTCTTGTAGCTCTGGAAATTTATTCATAGATAAAAAATTGTCGGCGGGGTCTATACCATATCTTTTTTCCCATTCTAGATTAATTTGCATTCTTTTTTTGAGTAAGTCATTCCACCATTTATCCCATAAGATATTAATTTTTTCCCGGTTTTTTAAATTTATTTGTTGAAATAGGTGACTATACTTATTTATAAAAATGTTTTTTTGGTATATGGCAAATGGCTCGATAAATCTATATCTGATAAACAAAGCAAAATTAAGTGAATCTGGTATATCCGTTTCAATAAAAGGGGTATTATTATTACTTATCATAAATAGCAGCCCTCCTAACCTCTATAATAAGCTTTATACATGCAGTTTGCAAAAAGAACAAATAAAATCCCAATAAAATATTGGAATTTTATTTGCTAAATTAGAATTTACCTGATGGTGATAGATGCCGTTGCTGGTAATATTTTTGCTGGCCCCAGCAGTGTTTGTACTGTTCCTGAAAGAGTTCCACGATAGGTTCCTTTTTCCATTACACCTATTTCAAACATACCAGAAACGGAGGTTTTAAACGTAACTCCAGTATCAGGGTATACTTGTCCATCACTTAGCGTTAGGTATAGGTTATAACCTTCTATAGGTCCGACTGTACTAATTAAAGTCCAATAAGCAGAAAACCCATAGGGACGCGCATCCAAAAAATCTAACGCTGCAGAACCATAATCACCTATCACTGAACCTTGCGGAGTTATTGTTCCTGGATCAGAATTAGTTATAGGAACCAACCGCGTTGTTACAGAGCTGGGTTCAACGGTAATTTCCAAGTTATCCCTAGTTGGGACTGTGTTTTCCTCATTAACTAAGCGGCTATCTAATAAATTTTCACTATTTGAAGGCGGAATTAGTTGGTTCTCTTTACTTTCCTCAGAAAAAGCAGGCATGGTAAATATGAATGAAATAACCATAGATAAAGATAACAAAATAATTAGTTTTTTAATCTTCATTTGTACTATGCTCCTTAAGTATAGTTTGAAAATGTCTTTCTTCGGATTATCATCAAGGGGGATATAAGTAACAGGTTACAGGTGTAATCAATTCTTAAAAATCATTTACGTTCACTCCTTTCTAAAAAACCATTTAAAAATTTTAAAGCTTTCATAACGCCTTTTAGTGAAAGCTCCATAATAACTTTTATCATAGATAAAAACTAAAACAAATATGAATAGCTTATTTTCCCGCTTTTTTGGTACAATACGCCATTTTTTATAACATACAGCAAACCATAAGTTTTGGAGAAATTCCGGACTATCTAATTGCCTGCCCGCGGGGTCTTTAAAATCGACAACACATGGGGACGGTTCTTTTGTGTCGTTAAAACGACACAAAAGAACCGTCCCCATGTGTTGCAAATAAAAATACCAGGCTGAGAAACAGACAAGTTGATGCAGGACAGAACCAGTGCTATAATATATATCGTATGTCGTTTTCCGGAAGTGGAGGAATATAGAATGTCAACCCCCCAAAACCGTATAAGAAATTTTTGCATCATTGCACATATTGATCACGGTAAATCAACACTGGCGGATAGAATTTTAGAAGAAACCGGTGCACTTAGTCAAAGGGAAATGACTGAACAGGTGCTGGACAAGATGGATTTGGAAAGGGAACGGGGCATTACCATTAAATTGAAGGCCGTTCGATTGTATTATACTGCAGCGGATGGGCTGGAGTATCAGCTTAATCTTATTGACACTCCTGGCCACGTTGACTTTACCTATGAAGTGTCCCGCAGTTTGGCTGCCTGTGAAGGTGCTTTGTTAGTTGTGGATTCGTCCCAGGGTATTGAAGCCCAGACCTTGGCCAATGTTTATCTGGCCCTGGAGAATAATCTGGAGATCATCCCAGTTATAAATAAGATTGACCTGCCCAGCGCAGAACCGGCACGGGTTAAACAGGAAATCGAAGATGTTATCGGTTTGGACACCTCAGACGCAATTCTGGCCTCGGCCAAAACCGGAGCGGGAATTAAGGAAATTCTGGAACAGGTTGTAAACAAAATTGCCCCCCCGCAGGGTGATGTCGAAGATCCCCTGCAGGCTCTGATCTTTGATTCTCATTATGATGCTTACCGGGGTGTCGTTGCCTATATCAGGGTGGTTCAGGGGAGCCTGAAGCCTGGCATGCGTATTCGCATGATGGCAACTAAAAAGGACTTTGAAGTCACGGAAGTGGGCGTGTTTAACCCAAACATGACCTTCGTGGATGAATTAAAACCAGGTGAGGTTGGTTTAGTGGTGGCCAGCATGAAGAATGTTCAGGATGTTCGGGTGGGTGATACCATTACCTCAGCACAAAATCCCGCATCTCAGCCGCTGCCCGGCTACCGTAAGGTTACACCCATGGTCTTCTGCGGTCTCTACCCTGTGGATACAGTGGACTATGAAGATTTAAGGGATGCCCTGGACAAGCTAAAGCTGAATGATGCTTCCTTGATCTATGAGCCGGAAACCTCCGATGCCCTGGGCTTTGGTTTCCGCTGTGGCTTTCTGGGTTTGCTGCACATGGAAATTGTGCAGGAGCGTTTAGAGAGGGAATATGGCCTAAGCCTCATTACCACTGCCCCCAGCGTAGTCTACCGGGTGACCACCACCAAGGGTGAGGTTACTGAAATTGATAACCCTGCAAACCTGCCCCCGGTTAACAATCTTGAAATGATTGAAGAACCCTTTGTCAAAGCAACGATTATGGTACCGAAGGATTTTGTCGGCACCGTCATGGAACTTTGCCAGGGCAAACGTGGTATTTTCAGTAATATGGAGTATATGGGTGTTACCCGTGTGATGGTGACCTACGAAATTCCTCTCTCAGAAATTATCTATGACTTTTTCGATCAGTTGAAATCTCGGACCAAGGGCTATGCTTCCTTAGATTACGAAATGATTGGCTACCGACAGTCTGACTTGGTCAAAATGGATATTATGTTAAACGGTGAAGTACTGGATGCCCTCTCTTGTATTGTTCACCATGAAAGAGCTTACGCCAGGGGTAGATCACTGGTGGTAAAACTACGTTCTCTCATTCCCCGTCAGATGTTTGAGATTCCGGTGCAGGCTGCCATTGGCAATAAAATTATTGCCAGAGAAACGGTCAAGGCTATGCGCAAAGATGTTTTAGCCAAATGCTACGGCGGTGATATTAGCCGCAAGAGGAAGCTTTTGGAAAAGCAAAAAGAGGGTAAAAGGCGCATGAAACAGGTGGGTAATGTTGAAATACCCCAGGAAGCCTTTATGGCAGTACTCAGCATCGAAGACTAATCGTGAGGTAGGGCAAATGACCTGTTATTTAAACAAGTTAAAACCAGTGTTAGAAAAGGCTGGTCACGACACGCTAACGAAGAATCAACGTAAGATTGTCGATCAAACAGTTCGTGCTGTAACCGGAGCCAAGGGTCGCTGCCCCCAGGTATGGCCGGTGGTGGAGGAATGGATCAAGGACCCGGCCCAGGAACAACGTTTAATTAAGGAAATTCAAGATAAGCTGGTGGAACCATGTCCCTAGGTCTCTACATTCATGTACCCTTTTGTATGCGAAAATGTCTTTACTGTGATTTTACATCCTATCCCATAAACCAGGCACAGGTGGCAAATTATCTCCGGGGACTGGAAATGGAAATAGAACTTTATTTAGAAGTACTTGGTTTAGAGAACACGTCAATAGAAAGTATTTTTGTGGGTGGTGGTACGCCCACTTCTCTTATGTCCGAGCAATTGGCATGGATTTTGGAACGGCTGGACCGTTCCTTTTCTATTACCAAGGATGCAGAGATAACCACCGAGGCTAACCCAGGCACGGTAAATCTTAGCGAGCTTAAAGAATTAAGGGCTGCCGGTTTTAATCGCCTCAGCCTGGGGGTACAGTCCACCCATCAGGAACTTCTTTCCCTGATGGGTCGGATACACGACTTTGGTCAGGCCAGGGAAGCCCTTGATCAAGCAAGGCAAGCTGGCTTTACCAATATAAATCTAGACCTCATCTTTGGCCTGCCGCAGCAAACCCTGGGCCAGTGGCAGCAGACCCTGGCAGATATCATCATGCTCAAACCGGAACATATCTCCTGCTATGGACTGCAATTGGAAGAGGGAACACCCTTAACCTGCTCCATCGAACAGGGGAAATTACCAGCCTGTTCCGAAGAAGATGATTTAGCCATGTTTCAGTCAGCCAGTGCTATTTTACGGGCAGAGGGCTATGAGCACTACGAGATATCCAACTTTGCCCGGGCAGGCTATCAATGCAGGCACAATTTACTTTACTGGCATAACGGCGAATACCTGGGCTTTGGACCAGGGGCACATTCCCATCATAATCAAGCACGTTGGGGCAATGTGGAGAATATTGATAATTATGTCTCTCTGCTGCAAAGCGGACAGCAACCCCTGGCAGAAAAAACGACCCTAACCATGAAAGAGCAAATGGAAGAAACCGTTTTCCTGGGATTAAGAATGTTAAAGGGATTAAATAGGATTGATTTTCAAAATCGTTTTGGCGTAGCCATAGACCAAATTTTTGCCCGGGAAATTGCCCGGTTGGTACGTTTAGGTTTAGTAAAAACAGAGGATGGGTATCTTAAGTTAACAGAGAAGGGTTTACCCATTGCAAATCAGGTTTTTTTAGAATTTGTGTAAAAAAGTGAATACCCATATTCGTTTCCTATGACCTGGTCGCATACCGCGAATGGCTGACGATCTAAAATCTCCCTTTTCAGGGGAAAAAATCGATTGGTTATTCATTAACCTACCTTTGATACACGCTACTGTCCTTGACAAATATTTTTTCATTTGCTAAATTTTTATTTAGAATTAGCACTCATCGTCGTCGAGTGCTAACACCTATATGGGTAGGCTGGGAGGGTGAGCCGACGTGAAAATGGATGAACGAAAACAACAGATTCTGTTGGCCATCATTAAAGACTATGTCAACACAGCAGAGCCAGTAGGATCAAGAACGATATCCCGTAAATACAAGTTAGGCGTTAGCCCTGCCACCATTCGCAATGAGATGTCAGACCTAGAGGAGATGGGCTATATCGAACAACCCCATACTTCAGCTGGTCGCATACCATCCAACCTGGGTTATCGCTACTACGTGGACTGCTTAATGCAACGGGAACAGCTTAGTGAAGAAGAAGAAGGAACCATTCGGCGTGGCTATCAAAATAAAGTGCGGGAAGTGGGGGAAATCCTCAATCGTACCGGTAGAATGGTAGCGCAGCTGACCCATTATACAGCCTTGGTTCAGATGCCGAACTTTGGCAGAAGTGCCTATAGGCATGTGCAAATCGTACTAATGGCACCGACTCAGGCAATCTTAATTGTGGTGATGGATACCGGTGCTGTGCATCATCAAATGATGACAGTATCCGAAAACATTACCCAGCAAGATCTTGACCAAATTTCCAGTGTTCTCAACGCGAAGCTACAGGGCAAGACGATGGACAGTATTCGACTGAATCTGATTAAGGAAATTTACTTTGAACTGTCTAAACATCGTAGTATTTTAGACCTGGCCATCGAACTAATGCAGGACGGGATTACCCCTGTCAAAGAGGATAAAATCTACCTTGAAGGGGTATTCAATATTCTAAATCAACCGGAATTCCATAATGTTGAGAGGGTAAAGGTACTTCTTTCCTTACTGGAACAGGAAAATTTGCTCAAGGACATCCTTGACTACCCTAAGGACAGTCAAGGAATCACCATTAAGATTGGCAAAGAAAATAATCGCCAAGAAATTCAGGATTGCAGCATGGTAACTGCCACTTATCAAGTGGGGGATAAAATACTAGGAACCATCGGTGTACTGGGACCCACCAGGATGGATTATGCCAGGGTGGTCACAGTGGTTGACTGTATGTCCCGTAATCTATCCAAAACACTGGATCGTATTCTGAAGGGACAGGGTTGATGAAGTTAAGGAGGAACCGTTTCTGTGAGTCTTAAACAACAGGCAAACCAAGGTGCCGAAGTCAATGAAAAATTGGCCGCTCTTATGACCAATGCCAATGCTGTGAGAGCCATTGCCGCAGCTGTAGAAGGAACCCTGGGACCAAAGGGGTTAGACACGATGTTGGTGGATAAATTTGGCGAAGTGGTCATTACCAACGATGGCGTTACCATTTTAACCATGATGGAGGCCAATCATCCTGCTGCCCGGATGGTGATTAATATTGCTAAATCCCAGCAGGAAGAGATAGGGGATGGCACCACCACTGCCACAGTGATGGCAGGGGCCTTAGTCAGTGTTGGGGTCGATCAGGTGATCAAGGGAGTTCCGGTGTCCCGGGTTATCGAGGGTATCCGCTCAGGTGTTCGCCGGGCCTTGGAGGCGATGCAGCAACAGGCAGTGCCCTTGGAGGATGTTCATCATCCCTGGCTCAAACAAGTAGCCCTGGTGGCGGGTAGGGAGCACCAAGACATTGCAGATCTGGTGGTGCAGGCTGCCCGTTTAATTGGTAAAGAAAAACTAATTGATAGAAACTTTAAGCTTTCGGATACGATTATATCCCAGGAAGGGGCCAATAATCAGGTTTTCATGGGTGTCATTATCAATAAAGAAACCATGAGCAAACAAATGCCCCGCCAATTAAAGGAACTAAAAATCCTGGTCATTGATGATGCACTGGAACCGGAGGGAATTGAGGATGAGGCCCTCAGTACCGAGTCGGGTTTTGCTCGTTATTTGGCGTTGCAAGAAGAATTCCGTGCCAATCTGCAAAAGATTATTGACCTTGGCGTGGGTCTGGTGTTGGTGGACCGTGGCGTAGATGATAACGTCGAAGAGGTGTTTACCGATGCCGGGGTGATGGTGGTACAAAGGGTTCTCAACAAGGAACTGCGTCGGGCAGCGGAACATACCGGGGCGCGCATTATCAAAAAAACCAGTCTTAAAAAAGATATTACGGAGTTGGCTAAATATCTAGGCCGGGCCGACGAAGTTTTGGTAGATGAAAAATTAGAACAGGTCTGGATTTTAGAAGGCAAAGGCAAACCAATGGCCACGGTTTTAGTGGGAGCTGCCACGGAGGAAGTGGTGGGTGAAAGGGAACGAATTGCTAAGGATGCTGCCAGCTCCGTACAAGCCGCCATTAAAGGTGGGGTGGTTCCTGGAGGCGGAGCTTTGGAATTGGCTGTCTCCCGGGAAGTAGAAAAAACCCGGGAAAGTACCAGGGGCATGACTGCCTATGGCATCAGTTGTGTGGCCGAAACCCTGCGCCGTCCCATGACTCAAATTGTAGCGAATGCCGGTTTCAACCCCCTGGAGAAACTGGGGGATGTCCTGGCAGCCCAGGCAGAGCAAGGTAAGATTTCCCTGGGGGTAGATTGCGACAGCGGGGAGCTTGCAGATATGTATGACTTGGGTGTCATCGACCCGGCCCTGGTAAAAATCCATGCCCTTAAAGCTGCCGGCGAGATAGCCGAAGCCATCCTGCGTATTGATACAATTATAAAAATGAAGGATTATAAACCTGCCACAGAAATTGGCGGGCAGGGAACATAATAAAGAAGGTGATACAGTGACCGAGGAGCAAATGATGAACGGTCAAGAAACGGCAACAGAGGCTGAGGCATACCAAAGCAATAAAACGGGAGAGTCCACCACCGGTGCTGCTGCAGTTAATCTGCCTAATGATCCAGAGGAGTTAAAAAAAATGCTGCTGGAAAAGACGGAGGAAGCTGAACAAAGCTACAACAGAGCCCTCCGACTGCAGGCAGATTATGAAAACCTGCGCCGTCGCACTCGCCAGGAGCGGGAAGAACTAATAAAATTTGGTTCTGAACAACTTATTACCGGATTACTGCCAGTCCTGGATAACTTTGAAAGGGCGATGGCATCTGCCGGTGATGGCGGTGAGGGCTTTGTCAGTGGTGTGGAAATGATCTTCCGTCAACTCAATGAAGTTCTGGCTGGGGAGGGCTTAGCAGTAATTCCGGCCCAGGGTGAGCAATTTGACCCGAATATTCACGAAGCCATGCTGCAGGCGGAGGATACCGGGGAACCGGAAAACACCGTAGTGGAAGAACTCCGCAAAGGCTATTATCTAAAGGGAAAGGTTATTCGTCCTTCGATGGTTAAGGTGGCGAAATCATAGCCAGGTATTCTCAATACTTACTTTGATATAAATTTTTTCTCAGGAGGTAAAAACAATGGGAAAAGTAATTGGTATTGACTTAGGAACAACAAACTCCTGTGTTGCCGTGATGGAAGGCGGCGAAGCAGTTGTTATTCCAAACGCGGAGGGTGCTAGAACCACCCCCTCAGTGGTAGGTTTCTCCAAAACCGGAGAAAGATTGGTGGGTCAGGTTGCCAAACGTCAGGCTGTCAGCAACACCGATCGCACCATTCAATCCATTAAACGCCACATGGGTACCAATCACAAGGTAACTGTGGATGGTAAAGAATATTCACCCCAGGAAATTTCTGCCATGATCCTTGGCAAACTCAAGGCCGATGCCGAAGCTTATTTAGGTGAGTCAGTGGCTCAGGCTGTTATTACTGTACCGGCTTATTTCAGTGACGCCCAGCGTCAAGCAACCAAAGACGCTGGTAAAATTGCCGGTCTGGAAGTTCTGCGTATTATTAACGAACCCACCGCAGCAGCCTTAGCCTATGGTTTGGATAAAGAAGAAGACCAAACCATCCTGGTTTTTGACCTTGGCGGCGGTACCTTTGACGTATCTATTTTGGAATTAGGCGACGGAGTCTTTGAAGTAAAGGCCACCAGCGGTAATAACCGTTTGGGTGGTGATGACTTTGACCAACGTGTTATTGATTATCTAGTGGCTGAGTTCAAGAAAGAAACGGCTGTTGATTTAGCCAAAGATAAAATGGCCCTGCAGCGTTTAAAAGAAGCTGCTGAAAAGGCTAAGATTGAGCTGTCCGGTGTGGTTAACACCAATGTCAACCTGCCCTTTATCTCCGTTGGTGCCGAGGGTCCTTTGCACCTGGATGTTAATATCAGCAGAGCAAAGTTTGATGAATTAACCGCAGACCTGGTGGAAAAAACAATGGGACCCACCCGTCAGGCTTTAGCTGATTCTGGTTTGCAGCCAAATGAAATTAATAAAATTTTGTTAGTGGGCGGTTCCTCCCGTATTCCCGCTGTACAGGAAGCCATCCGTAAATTCCTGGGTAAAGAACCTCACAAGGGGATCAACCCGGATGAGTGTGTGGCCCTAGGTGCTGCCATCCAGGCCGGAGTTTTGTCCGGTGAAGTGAAGGATGTTCTGCTGCTGGATGTAACGCCTCTGTCCTTGGGTATTGAAACACTGGGTGGTGTATTCACTAAACTTATTGACCGCAATACCACCATCCCAACGTCCAAGAGCCAGATCTTCTCCACGGCAGCGGATAACCAGCCTTCTGTAGAAATTCATGTATTGCAGGGTGAACGTCAGATGGCTGCAGACAACAAGACCTTGGGTAGGTTCCAACTAACCGGCATTCCTCCAGCACCCCGTGGTGTACCACAAATTGAAGTTAGATTTGATATCGATGTGAATGGCATTGTTTCTGTATCGGCCAAGGATATGGGGACCGGCACAGTCCAGAGCATTTCTATCACCGGCGGTACAGGTGGATTATCGGACGATGAAATTAACAGAATGGTCAATGACGCCGAAAAATTTGCTGAAGAGGATAAAAAACGTAAAGAAGCAGTGGAAGTTAAAAACCAGGCAGACAGCATGATTTACCAGGCAGAAAAGACCATTAAAGATCTGGGAGATAAGGCAGAAAAAGATAAGGTAGAGGCACTGCAAAAAGCCATTGAGGAACTACGCACAGCGATGACTGGTAATGACACGGATTTAATCAAGAATAAGCTGGAAGAACTAACCAAACCTCTGCACGAGTTAACGGCTGCCATGTACCAGCAACAGCAGGCCCAGCAAGACCCTGCCCAGGGTGGTTGTGCTGACGGAGGCTGCGGCACCCAGGCTGAAAAGGATCATGTTGTGGATGCCGACTATGAAGTAAAGGATGACAATAAGCAGTAAGATAACATATACTATAGAGTGTTAATTACAGGGGAATCTCGATTCCCCTGTAATTATGAATGTAAGGTGGTGAATCATGGCTAAGCGAGATTATTACGAGGTGCTGGGCGTTAACAAGGGTGCCTCTGCGGAAGAAATAAAGAAATCTTACCGTAAGCTGGCCCGGCAGTACCACCCAGATGCCTACCAGGGCGATAAAGCAGAGGCTGAAGCAAAGTTTAAAGAGATTGCGGAGGCCTATGCCGTACTAAGCGATAATGAAAAACGAGCGGCCTATGACCAATTTGGTCATGCTGCCACCGATGGTCAAGGCTTTGGTGCCGGTGGTTTTGGCGACTTCGGTGGAATTAATGATATCTTTGATATGTTTTTTGGCGGCATGGGCAGGCAGCGTAATGGCCCACAAAAGGGCAGTGATTTACGCTTTAACATGGAAATTTCCTTTAAAGAAGCTGCCTTTGGTATAGAAAGAGATATTCAGATTCCCCGTACCGAAAACTGCGATACCTGTGACGGTTCCGGTGCTGCACCGGGAAGCAATCCCAAAACCTGTGGGACCTGCCATGGCTCAGGACAAGTACAATATGCCTCCAACACTCCCTTTGGTCGGATTGTTCAGAGCCGAACCTGTGATCGGTGTCACGGTTCTGGAAAAATAGTTGAAAAACCCTGCCCCACTTGCCGGGGTGCCGGTCAAATCAGAAGGACCAAAAATATTCATGTGAAAATTCCTGCGGGTGTTGATGAAGGTTCTCGTCTGCGGCTTGCCGGCGAGGGTGAGTCAGGACTCAGGGGTGGCCCACCGGGGGATCTTTACGTCTATATCATGGTGCGGCCTGATAAATTCTTTCGCCGGGAAGGCAACGAAGTTGTCTGCGATATGGAATTGACCTTTGCTCAGGCAGCCCTGGGCGATACCATCGAAGTCCCCACCTTGGACGGCACCGCTGACTTAAAAATTCCTGAGGGGACACAAACAGGGACCATTTTCCGCATTAAAGGAAAGGGTATCCCCTACCTAAACGGCAGCGGTAGAGGCGACCAACATGTCCGTGTCAGGATCGTTACCCCCACCAGGCTGAATGAAAAACAAAAGGAACTGCTCAGAGAATTTTCCCAAACAAGCGGTGAAAAAGCACTCAAAGGCACAGAAAAGAATATTTTTGAAAAAGTGAAGGATGTTTTTAAATAGCCGTCAGCCAGCCGCTTTTTGGTCTTTGCTGGCAGCAAGGAGTTTGCGACAGTGGGGACGGTTCCCGCTGTCGCATTCGCTGTTAGTTTTAGTTAGGGTACATGGGCCTGGGGCTTTTTGTGTATTCCGGCCAGGATTCCTGGCTACCCTATAGAAATACCCTAGTCCAAAAGCGGAAGGCTGATGGCTAAATCCGGCGAATGCGGCTGCATCATTACATAGACTAAGCTACAATTCGTGTAAGGTAGGTGAAACTCCCATTGAACTGGTTGGAAATCTCTGTCCATGTGCCCCATGAGGGGATTGACATGGTAAGTAATATATTTGATGATTTGGGTGCTGGTGGGGTTGTTATTGAGGATCCCGCCTTAATTAACCAATACATTGAGGCCAATATATGGGACCATTATGAATTTGCCCCAGAGGTTCTTAACCGACCGATGCCCATTGTCAAGGCCTACCTGCCCGAAGGACCTGACTTAGAGAATAAACTGGCGCTTTTACAGGAGCTTTTAATTGCTCTGCCTTTACCCACAGTGCCTGTCTTCGAGAGCCATGAAGTGGCAGAAGAGGATTGGGCCACGGCCTGGATGAAATATTATAAACCAGTGGAAATTGGCAATAAATTAGCAGTTAAGCCCAGTTGGGAAGATTATACCCCAGAGCAACCAAGAATTGTTCTGGAAATGGACCCAGGCATGGCCTTTGGCTGCGGCAACCATCCCACCACCACCATGTGCATGGAATACCTGGAAGGAATTGTTCAGGGCGGAGAAACAGCGGCCGATGTGGGAACCGGTACAGGCATTCTTGCCATCACAGCGGCTAAGCTGGGAGCTGCCAAGGTTTTGGCAGTGGACCTGGATGAAGTGGCTGTTAAGGTGGCCAGAGAAAACATAGAAAGAAACAGAGTGGCTGATACAGTCGAAGTTTTCCATGGCAATTTACTGGACAAAATAAATAGTAAGGTTGATATTGTAATTGCCAATATCGTGGCCAATGTCATTATTTTGTTGGCACCCGATGTACTGCGCATCTTAAAGACGGGTGGTTATTTCATTATCTCCGGTATTATTCAGTTCCGTGCCGAGGAAGTTCGTGAGAAATTAGAACAAATCGGTTTTAGGATAATAGAACGGAAAGAAGACGGGGAATGGGTTGCCTATCTTTGTGTTTTGGAGGGATAATATTGCCCCGATTTTTTGTCCAACCGGAACAAATTAACAGCGACACAGCCCTGATCAAGGGACCCGATGTAAAACATATCAGCCGGGTTCTGCGCATGGCTGTGGGAGACTCCCTGACCCTTTTAGATGGCCGAGGGAATGTTTACCTGGCTGAGATTGTTGAGATTAACAAAGAAGAAGTCCAATGCGAAATCCTTGAGCAGCAGGCTGCCAACTCTGAACCAAAGGTTCAAGTAACACTGGTACAGGGTTTACCCAAAGGGGACAAAATGGAAACAATTATTCAAAAATGTACCGAATTGGGAGTAAGCCGGGTCATTCCCCTGGCCGCGGCACGTTCTGTTGTCAAATTAGATGCCAATAAAGCAGCAGATAGGCAGCAACGTTGGCAGAGAGTGGCCATGGAAGCAGCTAAACAATGCCGCCGGGCGGGTATACCAGAGGTACATAGAGTAAGTGACTGGGACACCATTTTAGCAAAGCTTCCCCCGGATGCACTGGTGTTAATGCCCTGGGAGGCTGAAAAGAGTCAATCCCTGGGAGAGATTCTCCGGCAAAAAACAGTAGCCCCCCCGGAGGTGTATATTTTTATTGGTCCCGAAGGGGGCTTCGAGGATGACGAAGCCCAGCGGTTAAAAGACAAGGGATATCATCTTGTTACCCTGGGCAACCGCATCTTGCGTACTGAAACAGCGGGCCCCGCAGCCCTAACAATGGTTCTGTACCAATATGGTGAGCTGGGCTAAGGAGGTTTCCGATATGGCTAAATCTGCTGCCATCTATACCCTTGGGTGTAAGGTAAATCAGTATGAATCCTCTGCCATTGCAGATTTATTTCGGCAAGGGGCTTACGAAATTGTTGATTTCGAAGAACAGGCGGATGTTTATGTGATCAATACCTGCACCGTGACCCATCTGGGGGATCGTAAATCCAGGCAAATTATCCGCCGGGCCGCCAAACAAAATCCGGAGGCCGTCATTGCCGTCACTGGTTGCTATGCCCAAACCTCCCCCGGAGAGGTATTGGAAATTCCCGGTGTTGACCTGGTGATCGGCACAAAGGATAAAAGCAAAATTGTGCACTTGGTGGAGGCCTACGCCAGGGGCAAAGGTCCTGTCAATGCCGTCGAGGATATCATGGGCACCGATTGTTTTGAAGAACTTCCTGTTCCCACAGAGCAGGGTAAAACCAGGGCCTTTTTAAAAATTCAAGAAGGCTGCAATAGCTTTTGCGCCTACTGTATTATTCCCTATGCCAGGGGGCCTGTGCGTAGTCGATTGCCGGAAAATGTTATAAGTTCTGCAGCAGCACTCATTGAGCAGGGCTTTAAAGAAATTGTTTTAACCGGTATTCACATTGGTGCCTATGGTCAAGATTTTGCAGACAAGCAGATCGATCTGGCCTGGTTGGTGGAACATCTGGCAAAATTGCCTGGTCTCCTCCGGTTGCGTCTGGGTTCTGTGGAACCACACGATATAAATGATGCCCTGATCAACTCAGTGGCAGAGAACCCCAATGTTTGCCGGCACCTACATATACCGCTGCAAAGTGGTGATGACGAGGTTTTAGTCCGGATGAGAAGACGCTATAACTCGAAGCAATTTATGGACTTGATTGATAAAATTCACCAGAGAATGAAGGGTATCTCCATCACCAGCGATGTCATAGTTGGTTTTCCCGGAGAAACCGAAGGAAATTTTGCAAACACCTTGAAAACCGTTGAACAGTCAGGTTTTGCCGGTGTTCATGTCTTTAAATACTCCCCGCGCAAGGGGACTGTGGCTGCTGAAATGACGGATCAGGTTGAGCCACAGGAAAAAGAAGAACGCAGCAAAAGACTGATTGAATTAGGTAATCATTTGGCAAGTAAATTTGCCCAGGGCCAGGTGGGCAAAAAAATTACAGTGTTGGTGGAACAACCTCACGAAAAAAATCATAGTCTTTGGGAAGGTCATACCGATACTTATCTCAAGGTTATTTTCCCCGGTGATGAAAGTCTACGGGGGGAACTGATCGAGGTACAAATTGAAGCTGTTGAGGAATCTGTCTTAAAAGGCAGAATTATTTAAGACATTTGCAGGATATTATAATAGGTGTGTTGAATAATATTTTCGGTAAGACTATCAATGAATATTTTTATTATCTGTGGGGGGAGGTGCTTGCTCGTTGCAAGAGTGCATTTTCTGTAAAATTATAACCGGAGAAATACCCTCCCAGGTTGTGTATCAAGATGATAAGGTATTTGCCTTTAGAGATATTGCTCCTGCCACTCCTGTTCATGTCCTGGTTATTCCTAAAAAACATATATCCTCTCTGGATGATGTAGGTATGGAAGATGCAGACTTAATGGGACATATCCTATTAACCACCGCCAAATTAGCTAAAGAATTAGGATTAGCTAAGGGTTATCGACTGGTTGCCAATTGTGGCGAAGAGGGGGGCCAGACGGTACATCATCTTCATTTTCATCTCTTGGGTGGACGACAAATGCAATGGCCTCCGGGCTAAAATGATTGACTAGAGCTGGATGTCGCGTTATAATTAAGTGGTATTGTATTTTTTACATAGCCTTTTCCACACATAATTTGATTAGACTAGATTAAGGTTTATGGTTTGGCGGAGGGAGGGAAATTGAGTGGCGGAAATTAGAGTCGGCAAGAACGAGACACTGGACAGTGCCCTCCGGCGCTTTAAGCGGTCCTGTCAAAAGGCTGGCGTTTTGGCTGAGGCACGCAAACACGAGCATTACGAAAAACCCAGTGTGAAAAGAAAGAAAAAATCCGAAGCAGCTCGTAAACGTAAAAGCTTTAAATAATTAGCTTCAAAAAAATGCTTGGCATTCATCTATGCCAAGCATTTTTTTACAATATAGGCCTTGGGCCATTGGCCTTGAGCCATTTTATGGTTTACGACCCACGTAGTGCAAAATAAGTTTTTCCAATAGTATGGTATAATAATTTTAGTCGTAGTATTTTGACCATAAGCAGTGGGTCTTGGGCTTTTTATGGATGTGTCTTAAGCACGTGGCCCACAGCCCAGTTTGAGAGGGGTGATAAAATGCTTTTTTATTTGGCAACGATGTCTGGTTGGTTAGCTGCCCTTGCTTTGGTTCTGGGAATTTTGGCTCTAATCATCGAAATATTTTTTGTGCCGGGTTTTGGTGTGGCTGGTGTGATCGGGGTTGTTTTGCTGGGATGGGGTGTACTGCTGCTTTCAGTGGATATCTTTCATGCCACCCAGGCACTAACCCTGGCTTTGATCGTCACAGCGTTGGTTCTTGTGGGGGGCATATGGCTGGCCACAAAGTTTAATTTTTGGCGTAAGGTTACCCTGGATAACCGCCAAAATCGGGAAGAGGGCTATCTGGCCCCCAACCTTGAGATGGAAAAACTATTGGGTCAGCGGGGGGTGGCTGCTACACCCTTACGTCCAGCCGGTTCAGCACTCATAGAAGGGCTGAAGGTAGATGTGGTAACCGAGGGCGAATTCATCCCGCCGGGGACACAAGTCATTGTCGTCAAGGTGGAAGGAACCAGGGTGGTTGTAAAGGCATTGGCTTAGGGCTTTTAGGGGATAGCCTTCTGGGTTGGCCATGTGCATGTGCCATAGGCCTTTTGTGCATGTTATAAGTAAGGGCTTTAGCTTAGAGGACCATGCCATTTTTCAGGGTAGTTCCCCATGCCGTCGTTGGCGGCACCAGCGGGAGATGCTTCTGTCATCCTGAGCGATAGCAACGGATTTTGGCACAAGCCGGTCAGTGAAAGAAAGATCCTTCCTTCGCTACCGCTCAGGATGACATAGAGGATGGTTTAAAGCCCATGGCCCAAGGCTAGACCCAAGGCAATACAGTATAAGCACGAAGGAGGTATTTCATGTCGATTAGTCTAGGTGGTCTTTCTTTTTTAGTCATGGTTGTATTAATTGCTGTTATGGTTGTTGTGGTATTAAGTTTTATCCCGGTGGGCCTGTGGATTTCAGCATTGGCAGCGGGGGTAAAGGTGGGGATTTTCACCCTGGTGGGTATGAGATTACGCCGGGTGCCACCGGCTCAGATTGTCAATCCTTTGATTAAAGCAGATAAAGCAGGACTGGCTATCAGTGTAAACCAACTGGAGGCCCATTATTTGGCCGGCGGCAATGTGGATCGGGTTATTGATGCCTTGATTGCGGCAGAACGGGCCAATATCCCGCTGCTTTTTGAAAGGGCTGCGGCCATTGATTTGGCTGGTAGAAACGTGCTGGAAGCAGTACAAATGAGTGTTAACCCCAAGGTAATTGAAACACCTGTGATCAGTGCTGTGGCCAAGGATGGTATTGAGCTAAAGGCGATGGCCAGAGTAACTGTTAGGGCCAATATCGACCGGCTAGTGGGTGGTGCTGGTGAGGAAACCGTCATTGCCCGGGTTGGTGAGGGGGTTGTCACCAGTGTAGGTAGTTCGGAGACCCATAAAATTGTGCTGGAAAACCCAGACAGCATCTCCAAAACCGTTCTTTCCAAGGGTCTGGATGCCGGAACAGCCTTTGAAATTCTGTCCATTGATATTGCCGATGTGGATATTGGCAGAAACATTGGTGCACAGTTGCAGACAGACCAGGCCGAAGCAGATAAAAACATTGCCCAGGCCAAGGCTGAGGAACGCCGGGCGATGGCTGTGGCCCAAGAGCAAGAAATGAAGGCCAGGGTACAAGAGATGAGAGCGAAGGTTGTGGAAGCCGAAGCCGAGGTGCCCAAGGCCATGGCAGATGCCTTCCGTTCAGGACGTTTAGGTGTTATGGATTACTACAACATGCAAAATATAATGGCTGATACGAAAATGAGAGATTCTATATCTGGTAATGGGCAGGACAAAGAGAAAGGGAAGAAGTTAGAGTAAGGGGTGTGAAGTTTCAATGAATTCATTAATACTCCTTTTCATTTTTTGGGTCATCATCAGTGTTCTTTCCGGCAATAAGAAGAAACAAAGGCACCTGCCCCCCGTGGAGCAAGAAACTTCAACCTACCGTTTGCCCCCGGACCTTAGGGGCAAATGGGGGCCTAGGTCTGAAGAAATAGAGCATTATGAATCACCCGTCGAAGAGATAAGAGAACCTCAATGGGTAGAACCGGTGATCATGGACCAAAAAACCAATCCGCCGGAAATGCGCCAAAAACTAAAACCTCTGGTGGATAAAGCGTCTTCTAACAAGCAATTGTCCTCTGCCCCTGTTCAAATGGAGGAGGATAACTTTATGGAGGGCAATTTAACCCCTGCCATGGTGAAAAACGGCATCATCTTATCCGAAATTCTTGGTCCCCCTGTGGCCCGACGCAGGGGAAGATCTTACCAATAATTAGTAATGTTCCCCCTCTGGGCTGCATAAACATAAGCCAAGGAGGGGGGATTTTTTATGTCCTTTAAAGACTTTCAACGTAAATTCAAGAAACAATTCTCTGATTTTTTCGAAATACCCAGTGATGTCATGCTTGATTTACCGAAAATTGTTTTGGTAGGTCACTTACAAGTGTTTATTGAAAACCATAGGGGTATTGTGGAATACACCTCGGAAAAGGTTCGTATTATGGTGGGGGATGGCGAGGTTGGTATTGACGGCAAAAATCTCATGCTGCGCAACATTAAAACAGACGAAATATGTGTGGAAGGACAAATCAAAGGCCTAACCCTATTGGAACCAGGGGAGGTGTGGTAATGGTTCTGCTGCGCTTATTTTCTTTTTTAATGGGACATGTATCCCTTATCGTACGAGGAGAGTTTCTAGAAAAATTTGTTAACATGGCTGCCAGCAGGGGTATCTTTTTATGGGATATTACCCGTGTTGGTGAGAACAAGGTGCGGGTAAAAGTACGTATCTCTGATATTCGCCCCCTGAGACACATCGCCCGGGCTACCCAGAGTGGTTTTTCCATTATTGAGCGCCGGGGTTTTCCCTTTGTGCTAAACCGCCTCAAAAGACGGAAACTACTGGTTATCGGAGGCTTAGGATTTCTTGTAACCCTTTATTTTCTATCCTCCTTTGTTTGGTTTATCAATGTTACCGGCAACGAAAAGTTATCCGATGCAGAAATAAAAAAAATTGCCGCAGAGGTTGGCCTAACGCCCGGTACGGCCAAATGGGACTTGGATGCAAAACAAATTGAAAAGACCATTCGAGAAAAAAACCCGTCAGTGGCGTGGGCTGGTGTGTATGTCAGGGGAACCCGGGTGGTCATAGAGATTGCCGAAAGAAAACTAGTCACTGAGACGCCCAGCACAGGTCCGGCTCATATTGTGGCCGGGAAGGCAGGCTTAATTAGAGAAGTATTGGTTTTAAACGGCCAAGCCTTGGTTAAGGATGGTGATACCGTATTACCCGGCACCATCTTAATAAGCGGGGAAATTAAAGAGGAAATAAAACCAGAACCTTCCAACCAACCCTTGGCGGAGGGAGAGGAACCATTGGAACCCCGGTATATCAGCCGTTATATCCAGGCCAAGGGCTTTGTGCGGGCCAGGGTCTGGTATGAAGGATATGGGGAATGTCCCCTGAATGAAATAGTGGAAAAAATGTCAGGTAATCAAAAAACCTCAATTTGTATTAATTTCGGGACGAAGGAAATAATCATAGCAGGGCCCCATCGAGCACCTTACCAATACTATGAGATGCAGGAGTCTGTTAAAAGTCTTCCTAAATGGAGGAATATTAAATTTCCCGTCGAAATTAGAACTGTGCACTATTTGGAGAAAATAAAAGAAAGAATCATGCATGGTCAAGATGGTGCTAAAAAGATTGCAGAAGAAAAAGCTTTAGCGGACATTCAAAAAAAGCTACCCAAGGACCCCAAAATTGCTGAGCGCAGGCTCGAATTGGTTAATACCGGCAGAACTGAAGATATCATCCGCGTTAAAGCCTTTGTTGAAGCCATCGAAGAAATTGGAGTTTTGACACCCTTCAAAGCACCCGAGGAGGAAAAAGTTTGGCCGAACGTACAGAATTAAAGATTGTTATTGATGACAATGAAGCAGCGGTAGAAATTTTAGGGAAACAAGATGAAAATTTAAATCTAATTGAACAAAGCTTGGAAATCCGCGTAGTGGCCAGAGGAGAGGAAGTAACCCTCATTGGTCCGGCGACCCAGGTTGAACAAGGTAAAGAAGTCTTTGCACAGTTGTTAGAGTATTATGGGGCTGGCAATCGTATTGGCAGGCACGAAGTAAATTATGCCTTAAGGGCAGTAAAAGCCGGGGTTAAAGATGCTTTAACCCATTTAGCCAGAGATGTCGTTTTAGTCACGGCCAGGGGTAAACAAGTAAAACCCAAGACCCTGGGGCAAAAGGATTACATCCAAAATATAAGAAAAAATGATATTGTCTTTGCCATCGGTCCTGCTGGAAGTGGTAAAACCTATTTGGCAGTGGCCATGGCTGTAAATGCCCTAAGGAAAAAGGAAGTAAATCGTCTGATTTTAACTCGACCAGCTGTAGAGGCCGGAGAGAAACTGGGCTTTTTACCAGGCGATTTACAGGAGAAGATCGATCCATACCTAAGACCGCTCTACGACAGCTTATATGATATTTTAGGCTTGGACCATACACAAAAGTACCTTGAGCGAAATATCATTGAAATAGCACCTTTAGCCTACATGAGGGGTAGGACGCTGGAAGATGCCTTTATTATTTTGGATGAAGCGCAAAATACAACACCCGAGCAAATGAAAATGTTTTTAACCAGGATGGGTTTTGGCTCCAAGGCAATCATTACTGGAGATATAACCCAGGTGGACCTTCCCAAGGGACAGAGTTCCGGACTTGTGGATGCCAAAAACATATTGGAAGGAATCAAGGGTATCGCCTTTCAATGGATGACCGCTACCGATATTGTCCGCCATCCCTTGGTGATGGAAATAATCCGGGCTTACGAACAGCAGGCTGAGTAGTAAGACAGGCCTTTACCGTGGGCCAGGGAGTGATTGCACATGTTTTTATTAAAACGAATTGGGGGAGGCCTCATCAAAGGTCTTAAATATCTTTTCAAAAACAGTTCATTTAAACGCTACATTGCAGCAGGTTTATTTTTTATTTTCTTTACCATGCTGGTTTCCTTTGAGTTTGTTCCTCAAAAGGTTAATTTACAAGTTGGACAAATATCTCCTTCTACAATATATGCACCGAGGGCTGTGGTCTACATTGATCAGCAAAAAACTGCCGAAGAACGCAGAAAAGCCATGGAAAAGGTGCCAAAGGTACCGGAAATTGATGAGGGTGTTACGGCAACCGTCCGTAAAGATATGAATGATGTACTAAAACAAGTTAAAGAGATTCAGGCGGATGGAAACATAGAGAAGGATGAAAAGACCTTACGACTTAAATCAGCAATACCCTTCACCCTATCTGAATCTGTACTTGAACAATTGGCTTTGGGTAATCCCACCAGTACCGATCAACTGACTGCCGGCATTACATCCATCCTTTCTGAAATGCTGAATCAGGGAGAGGGTATCACAGCGGCTCAATTGGCGGAGGCAAAGGAAAGTGCTGGGGAAAGACTAGCTGCCAAACAATTTGCCGAGCCTTATCGTTTACTGGGACAAGGCTTGGTTAAACAATTTTTACGGGCCAATGCCTATTTTGATGAAGAAAAATATCGGTTGCTCCAACAGGAAGCCGCCGAGAGTGTACCCCCTGTGAGAGTGAACATTCAGTATAAAGAAAGAATCCTTACCCAGGGAGACGTCGTAACAGAGGATCATATCGTAAAACTGCAGGCATTAGGCTTATCCAGGCCACAGCACAGCTTTACCACCATCGTGGGCACTGGGTTACTGGTTGCTTTGCTGATGGTTCTGGTCCTGTGGTACACGTATATTCACAATAAAGATATTTTTAATAAAGGTTGTTTTTTAAACCTCATTGGCATTGTCGCCTTGCTTACGCTTGTGGTTTCAAGAGCCGTTATGTCTATTAACATCAATCAATGGCCAGAATTTAGTGCTTTATTTGGCTATCTGGCACCCATTGCGGCGGCGGGTATGTTAATCACCATTCTCCTAGATTCTCGTTTGGCAATGCTAGTGGTAATGTGCTTGGCTTTGCTGTTGGGCTTTATGTCCGGCAATCTGTCTCATTTTGCCTTGGTCAGCTTTGTCGGTGGTGTCACGGGTGTGTATAGTGTTTCCAAGCTAAGCCAAAGGGGAGACCTGGTGCGGGCGGGGATTTATGTTGGGGCAGCTAGTATTTTCGTTATTGCGGTGGTTGGTCTAATCTCTGGACTTCCCTGGTACCTGATAATCACCTCTGCCCTTTCTCTGGGTATTGCCAATGGTTTATTATCCTCCATTTTGACGAATGGAGCCTTGCCCTATCTGGAAACCAGCTTTGGCATTACCTCATCCGTTCGCTTGCTGGAGCTTGCCAATCCCAGTAACCCATTGCTGAAAAAGCTGATGTTAGAGGCCCCGGGAACCTATCACCACAGCATTCTGGTAGGCAATCTAGCCGAAGCTGCTGCGGAAAGTGTCGGGGCAGATCCTTTGGTTGTAAGGGTAGGTGCCTATTATCATGATATAGGTAAAGTTAAGAGACCTTATTTCTTTATTGAAAACCAGCTGGGTTGCGATAATCCACATGACAAAATAGCACCCACGTTAAGCACTTTAATCCTAACCTCACATGTCAAAGATGGGGTGGAAATGGCTCGGGAAAATAAATTACCACCGGTTATCACGGATATTGTTGAACAACATCATGGCAAAAGTTTGGTTAGTTTCTTTTACCACAAGGCCATGGAGGGAGATCGTGCAGAATCCATTAAAGAAGAGGATTTCCGCTACGAAGGACCAAAGCCAAGAACCAAAGAAGCTGCCATTGTTATGCTGGCAGATAACATTGAGGCTGCGGTTCGCTCCTTGCAAAATCCTACGGCTGGCAGGGTAGAGGGTCTTGTGCGGAAAATTATTAAGGATCGACTACTGGATGGACAACTGGACGAATGCAATTTGACATTTAAGGATTTAGATGCCATTGCCAATACCTTCCTGCGGGTACTCTCAGGTATTTTCCATAACCGAATTGAGTATCCTGACATGAAACAGGAGATGGAAAGGAGAAAAACCCGTGGCGGTTCTCGTAAATAATTTACAGGAAGAAATAACCGTAGCAGACGAACTACTTCAGCTGGTAGAAGCCGTAGTGAAGGAAAGCCTGAAGTCTGAGGAATATGACACGGATGCAGAAGTTGGACTGATCTTTGTGGATGACAATTATATCCGTAGTTTAAATGCAGAATATAGAGGGATTGATAAACCCACAGATGTTTTATCCTTCGCCTTAAACGAAGGAGAGGACATGCCTGAGGACGAGGAAGCAGAAGACCTACTGGGGGATATCATCATTTCCCTCCCCACGGCCCAGCGTCAGGCCGAGGAATATGGTCATTCCTTTGCCCGGGAAGTGGCCTATTTAACAGCCCATGGCTCTTTACACCTATTGGGCTATGATCATATGACCGAAGAGGACAGGCAGGTCATGCGGCAGAAGGAAGAAGCCATCATGCATCGCCTGAACATCCCAAGGTAGTCTTTTTTAGGCATCGGTTTTTTTTAGCTAGGCCGGAGGTCGGAATTTTCATCAATGGTTTGTGACTGGATTATTGGGTTTATATAATGTGTTGATTATGAAAGGTAAACTATGCGTTTCCTGAAAAATTTTGGTTATGCCCTGGCTGGTATCGGACATGCCATAAAGACCCAAAGAAATATGAAGGTTCACCTGGTTGCCACCATCTTGGTGGTAACAGTGGGCCTTTTTTTGCGTATATCCAAACAGGAATGGGTAGATATTTGCTTTGCCATTTTTTTAGTATTGGCAGCTGAATGTATCAACACAGCCATCGAAGCGGTCGTAAACCTAACCTCCCCCCAAAAGCACCCCCTAGCCAAAATAGCCAAAGACTGCGCCGCCGGAGCAGTGCTGCTGCTGGCCCTGAATTCGGTGGTTGTAGCATACTTGATTCTGTGGCCGAAGGTTGTCTTGCTGCTTTAAGCCATCAGCCAGCCGTTTTTAGGCGATGGCTAGACCTGAACGTAGTGCAGTATAAGCAAGGAGGATTGTTTAAATGACCTTTACAGCGGAGAAACTGATAGATATAGCCAAAGAAGCCAGAGAAAAGGCCTATGTGCCCTATTCCAAATTCAAAGTCGGGGCGGCCCTGCTTACAAAAGAGGGAAAGATTTTTACCGGCTGCAACATTGAAAATGCATCCTACGGACTTACCTGCTGTGCCGAACGCACAGCCATCTTTAAAGCCGTATCAGAGGGCCACAAAGAATTTATCACCCTAGCAGTCATTGCCGATGTCCCCACCGTCTGCAGCCCCTGCGGAGCCTGCCGACAGGTTATGGCGGAGTTTAATGGGGAGATGAAAGTGCATCTGGCGAACCTGCAAGGGCAGTATAAGACGGTAACAGTCAGTGAATTGTTACCTGGATATTTTAGTGCAGAGGATATGGAAGCTTAAGGGAGGAAAAACAATGCTCAATACACCCGAAGGATATCGCTCGGGTTTTGTGGCCCTGGTGGGCCGGCCTAATGTGGGAAAATCTACGTTATTAAATAAACTGGTTGGTCAAAAGGTAGCCATCATGTCCGACAAACCCCAGACCACCCGACATAAAATTCACTCCGTACTGAGTAGAAATGAGGCCCAGATTGTATTTTTAGACACCCCTGGTATCCACAAACCCAGGCACAAACTTGGTGAGTACATGGTGGATGTAGCCTTGGGGGCATTAAAGGAAGTAGATGCGGTGCTTTTTCTAGTGGAGGCGAATGAAGCACCGGGACCAGGAGATCAATATATTGCTGAGCAACTAAAGGGGGTAAAAACCCCGGTATTTCTAATGCTTAATAAAATAGACCTGATGCAAAAGGAACAGGTGCTGGAAAGAATCATACAATATAAAGACCTATTGCCCTTTGCCGAGGTTATCCCTGTATCAGCCATGGCGGGAGACAATGTAAACCGCTTAATCGAAACCATCATTAAGTATCTGCCCGAAGGTCCCCAGTATTACCCGGCGGACATGATTACCGATCGTCCTGAACGGTTTATTATGGCAGAAATTATTCGGGAAAAGGTACTGCACCTGACCAGCGAAGAAATTCCCCATTCCGTTGCAGTGGTGGTGGAACAAATCCAGGAGCGCAATAATGGCGTCGTCGCGGTGAATGCTATCATCTACACCGAGCGAGACTCCCAAAAGGCTATTTTAATCGGTAAGGGCGGCAACATGCTCAAAGAAGTAGGTCGCCGTGCCAGAGTAGAGATTGAAAACCTCTTGGGTTCCAAGGTGTTTCTGGAATTATGGGTTAAGGTAAAAAAGGATTGGCGTAATAAAATGACCGATATAAGGAATTTTGGCTTTACCCAAGAAGACTAGGTGCTCTGGGCCATGAGCCGGCATTGGCGATTGTGAACGGCACCATCAAAGAATGGCATAACGGATGGCTTAAAGCCCATGACCCAAGGCCAATTTGTTGCCCTGGAAAGGTAGATCCATGAAAACGTATAAAATCGATGCCATTGTACTAAAGTCCCGAGACATGCGGGAAGCGGATAAAATTTTAACGGTTTACTCCATACAAAGGGGTAAGCAAAGAATTGTTGCCCATGGTGCGGCTAAACCAAATAGTCGTAAGAGGGGGGCTGTGCAGCCCTTTTGTTTTTCTGAGTTTATGCTGCATCGGGGTAGGGAATTGGATTCCATCAGCCAGGCAGAACTCCGGGAAGGGTTTACGGAGCTTAGGCTGGACCTAGATCGCATAACCGCCGCAGCCTATGCAGCAGAATTAATGGATGGATTTACTGCTGAAGGGGAACCGAACCCAAGTATCTTTAGCCTTTTTTACAGCACGCTGCACCTAATTGCAGTTGGTTATCAGTCAGTCATGATTCTTCGGGCCTTTGAGGCAAAGCTGCTGGGTTATTCCGGATTGCAGCCGGAGTTAAACCGCTGCGGTGCTTGTGATACTGAGATTCGGGATACCAAGGTTTTTTTTGGTCCCCAGCAGGGGGGACTACTGTGCCAGGAATGCGCTGGGTTAGAAAAAAAAGCCTTAAAATTCAGCAGAGGAACCATCGAAATATTAAAAACCCTCTACCGTTGGGAGTTAACCAAATTACATCAGTTAAAAGTACCCACAGCTTTACAACAGGAACTCAACACCCTTATGCGGACCTATATTGAATATCACCTGGAAAAAAGATTAAAAACAACAGAATTTATGGATCGGCTGCATAAAACCAACCTGTACGGGGGTACAAATATATAATACAAAGGATTATGGGGAGGTATCATGCAGTGACCAGTGAACTGGAAAAGATTGACCTTCTTCGAGCCCGGCTGGGTGTTAGCTACAAGGAAGCAAAGGATGCCCTGGACATGGCTGGCGGCGATGTTGTTGAGGCCTTAATCAAACTGGAAGAAAAAAATAGGCAATGGAATGAAAAACTGCACGGTAAAGGCAACGAATTTATGGGCCAATTTAAAACCCTTATTGAGAAGGGACAAAAGACCAAGGTTAAGGTTAAGAAGGATGATAATACAGTGGTAGAATTCCCAGCTACCATTGGTGCTTTAGGTGTGCTTGGGGCCATGGCCAGTACTCCCATATTAATTGTGGGTGCCTTGGGAACCATCGCGGGCCTAGCCAATAACTATCGCTTGGAGTTTCAGGATGAAAAAGATAAGTGGGAACCAGACGTAGAAGTTCCTGAAGACAACTACAAGGAAAATAGCCCAAGACACTAAAACTATTGACAAAAACTTAGCATTTTGATAGATTTTTGGTTACAATTGAAAATTATGCGATGAGGAAAAAAGTATGCGAATGCTTGTTTGCAGCGAGCCGGAGTGGTGAAAGCCGGTAACAAAGGTCGTATATGGGGGTTTCTGAGCAGCAGGGGGAAAGCCACTACAAGGGTGAGTAAATCCTGCAAACAATTAAGGTGGGCTGTTTATCAGCCAAACAGGGTGGAACCGCGGGAAATGCTCCCGTCCCTGACATTATGTCAGGGACGGGAGTTTTTATTTTTTTCTAAAAAAGGAGGCAAAAAACAGTGAATTTCCAGGAACTCATACTGACCCTAAATAAATTCTGGTCAGAACAAAACTGTATTATTCAACAACCCTATGACATTGAAAAGGGTGCTGGTACCATGAACCCGGCTACCTTTCTCAGGGCTTTAGGCCCAGAACCCTGGCGGGTGGCCTATGTGGAGCCTTCACGCCGTCCCACCGATGGCCGTTATGGGGAAAACCCCAATCGCTTGCAGCATTACTTCCAATACCAGGTTATCCTAAAACCTTCCCCGGATGATGTGATTCCTGTTTATTTGGATTCATTGCGGGCCATTGGCATTGATCCGGACCAGCATGATATTCGCTTTGTGGAGGACAACTGGGAATCCCCCACCTTGGGTGCCTGGGGTTTGGGTTGGGAAGTGTGGCTGGATGGCATGGAAGTAACCCAATTTACCTACTTCCAACAGTGTGGCGGCATTGATTGCCACCCGGTTTGTGCTGAAATCACCTATGGTTTGGAAAGACTGGCCATGTTTATTCAGAAAAAGGACAGTGTTTACGATATCCTTTGGGTGGGTGATATCACCTACGGAGACGTTTACCACCAGAACGAAGTGGAACAATCGGGTTATAACTTTGAAGTGGCCAACACCGAAATGCTTTTTGACCTGTTTGATATGTATGAAGCAGAGGCCAACCGCATTCTGGAAAAGAACCTGGTGCTCCCTGCCTATGACTACGTTTTAAAATGTTCTCATACCTTTAACTTATTAGATGCCAGGGGTGCCATCAGTGTTTCTGAACGACAGGGCTTTATTGCCAGGGTACGCCAGATGGCCAGGGCCTGTGCCCATGCCTATGTGGAGCAGCGTGAAAAACTAGGATATCCTCTGTTAAAGAAAGGGGGCAATATTAATGGCTAAGGACTTCTTATTGGAAGTTGGGATTGAAGAAATGCCAGCCCGCTTTTTGGGTCCGGCGTTAACGCAACTCAAAGAAATTACGGTCAAGACCTTGCAAGAACAAAGAATAACCTATACAGATATCCAAACCTATGGTACCCCAAGGCGTTTGGTTCTTTTCGTAAAAGATTTGGCCGAAGGCCAGGCGGCCTTAGAGAAAGAAGTGAAAGGTCCTGCCAAAAAGGCCGCTTATGATGTTGAGGGTAACCCTACCAAGGCCATCTTAGGCTTTACCAAATCCCAGGGGGTGACCCTGGAAGATCTAGTGATCCGCAACATCGGACAAGTTGAATATCTTTATGCCATGAAGCGGGAAGAGGGTCGTCCCACCGCTCAGGTGCTGTCGGAAATCTGCCCGAATCTGATAACCGGACTACATTTCCCTAAACCCATGCGCTGGGGGCAATTGGAACTTCGTTTTGCCCGTCCCATCCGTTGGCTGCTGGCCCTCTATGGTGCTGACGTGGTGCCCTTTGGCTTGGCCAATCTAAAATCTGACCGAGTTACCTATGGTCATCGCTTTTTGGCCACAGGGGAACTGTCCATCACCAATCCCGAGGATTACTTTAGCAAACTCCGGGCTGCTTATGTTCTCATCGATCCCGTCGAACGTAAAGAAATCATCTGGCAGCAGGTGCAGGAATTGGCCGCCCAAGAAGGCGGTGTAGTGGAAAAGGACGAAGATTTGCTGGACGAAATTACCAACATTATTGAGTGGCCCACAGCCCTTTGTGGTGCCTTTGATCCAGACTTTTTAAAATTGCCCGGGGCAGTTCTAGTTACCCCCATGCGGGAGCATCAACGTTATTTTCCTGTAATTAGCATAGAAGGAAAACTTTTAAATAAATTTATTGCAGTAAGAAACGGCACCACAGCATATATAGAAATTGTTACAGCTGGTAACGAAAAGGTATTGCGTGCTCGTCTGGCTGATGCTGCCTTCTTCTTTGCAGAAGATCTAAAGCAACCCCTGGCTGACAAAGTAAATGGTTTGAAAAAAGTCGTCTTCATGGAGGGGCTAGGCTCCATCGCTGATAAAGTGGATCGCATTGGTGCCTTAGCAGACCACCTGGCAGAGGCACTGGGTACGGATGAGGCCCAAAGGGAAGGTATCCAACGGGGTGCGTTATTGGCTAAAGCGGACTTAGTCACCAACATGGTCTACGAATTTCCAGAACTACAGGGCGAAATGGGACGCGAATATGCCCTACGCAACGGAGAGGCACCAGAGGTTGCCGAAGCAATTTTTGAACATTACCTGCCCCGTTTTGCCGGAGATATCCTACCGGAATCCCTTTCTGGTAATGTGCTGAGTTTAGCCGATAAAATGGATACGATTGTTGGCTGTTTTGCCATGGGCATCCAACCCACTGGCTCCCAAGATCCCTATGCCTTGCGTCGTCAGGCACTGGGCATATGCCACATCTTAATTGAAGGAAAAATTCACTTATCCTTGAAGGAACTGATTCAATGGGCATATCAGGGATATCAAGAAGCAGTTGAACTTAAATCAGACTTAGCCCAGGTAACTCCAGAAATTGAAGAATTCTTTAAACAAAGACTCAAGGGTATTCTCAGTGACAGGGGATTGTCTTACGATACCATCGATGCCGTACTGACCGTTGGTTTTGATGACCTTGCAGATGTGGTGGACAGAGGAGTGGCAGTTGCTTCCTTCCGCGAATTGCCTGCTTTTGGTGCCCTTATGACAGCCTTCAACCGTGCCAATAACCTGGCCAAACACGCAACCACTACACAAATTGAAGCGGTTCACCTGGAGCATCCGGCAGAACAGGAACTTTCTAAACTCCTAATAAACTTAGAAAATGAAGTGAAGCCACTGTTAGCCCAAAGGGATTATGCCGGAGCTTTACAAAAAATTGCCACAATCCAAAGGCCCCTGGATACATTCTTTGAAAGTGTGATGGTGATGGCAGAAAACGAAGCAGTAAAAACCAATAGACTAGCCCTTCTGAAAAAGCTTGTGCAGCTTAGCATGAGTGTGGCTGATTTCAGCAAAATTGTGGTTGAATCAAAGTGATATAAAAAATATAAAAAATTTTTTTGGAAAAGTAGGATTTAATGGGGGAAATATAGTATATTATAGTCAGAGATTACTCCTTAATTAGTATGTCACATTTAAGGTTAGGGGTGAGGGGATGGATCTTTCCAAACGGCAGGAAACCATTATAGAAATTGTCAAAAACGATGGTCCTATTACCGGCGAGCAGATTGCAGAACGCCTCAACCTGACTAGGGCAACCTTAAGGCCAGACCTATCGATTTTGACGATGGCGGGGATCCTTGAGGCTCGGCCGAGGGTAGGATATTACTATAGTGGAAAATCCGCTGACAAGATCCTAGCAGATAAAATCACCCGGATCAAGGTGGGTGAAGTTAAATCAGTGCCCACGGTGGTTTCTGAAAGCTGTTCTGTATATGATGCAGTGGTCACAATGTTTATTGAAGATGTGGGGACCCTCTATATTGTTCGTGAAGGCGGTATGTTAGACGGTGTTGTCTCACGCAAAGACTTGCTAAAGACCACCCTTGGTGGTCACGACATTCACAAATTGCCTGTTGGCGTGATCATGACAAGAATGCCGAATATCCACATGGTTCAGGAGAATGACTCGGTCTGGTTAGCGGCCCATAAGCTGCTAACCCATGAAATCGATTCGTTACCAGTGGTACGGACTGTTCAGGTGGTCAACGGCAAAGATTACGAAGTCGTTGGCAGATTTTCCAAGACAAATGTTACCCGGCTCTTTGTTGAATTAGGCGAAGGGTCTTGAGGAGGGGTTTACCATTATAGCACCAAAAGACGATCATCCGGTGGTCTATATTGTATCTGACTCCATTGGTGAAACGGCAGAATTAGTGGCCAAAGCGGCAGTTAGCCAATTTAATGGTGTAGACATAGAAATACGCCGTGTTCCCTACGCCAATGATCCCCAGGATATTGTAGATATTGTTAATGAAGCGCAGGGTCAAAACTGTATCATTGCCTTTACTCTGGTTTTGCCTGAGTTGCGGGAAGTTTTGATTATAGAATCAGATAAGCATAACATCCCCACAGTAGATATTATGGGCCCCATTTTAGATGCTTTAAGCATCATTACGTCGGGTCCCCCAAAACTTGAACCTGGCTTGGTGCGCAAGCTGGATGAAGAGTATTTCCGTCGGGTTGAAGCCATCGAATTTGCAGTAAAGTATGATGACGGAAAGGATCCCAGAGGAATTCAAAAAGCCGATTTGGTAATTCTCGGAGTTTCCCGGACATCTAAAACACCTTTAAGCATGTATTTGGCAAATAAGCGAATTAAGGCGGCCAATGTTCCATTGGTGCCAGAAGTGGCACCGCCTAAGGAAATTTTTAATCTCGCGAACAAAAAAGTCATTGGCTTAACCATCAAACCCCAACAATTGAATGTGATTCGCACAGAAAGGTTAAAAACCCTGGGGCTTACCTCAAATGCAGATTATGCCAGTCATGCACGTATCTTAAAAGAGCTGGAGTATGCCGAGGAAATTATGAAGCGAGTTGGCTGCCCGGTGATTGATGTTACCAATAAAGCTATTGAGGAAACTGCCAGTAAAGTGCTGGAAATCTATTATAGGGGTGAAAGGTACGGTCGGTAGTTTTCTAAAATATGACAAGGTGGAATAAAGATAAGTAAAGAGGCGAATTCTATTTCGGAGGTGAGTAATGCTCACCTCCTGCCTCAAAAAACAGGAGGGAATTTAAATTGGCAACCAAAAAATATGTCTATGCTTTTTCGGAAGGAAAAGCAGAAATGAAAGGCCTTTTAGGCGGTAAAGGCGCCAACCTAGCGGAAATGACCAATATCGGCCTTCCGGTACCCCCTGGATTTACCATCAGTACGGAGGCTTGTAAAGAATTTTACAATGCCGGACGTAAATTCCCCGAAGGACTTGAGCAGGAAATAGAAGCAAAAGTAGCCTGGTTAGAGCAAACACTTAATAAAAAATTCAACGACCTGAGCGGTCCCCTTTTAGTATCTGTGCGTTCTGGCGCAGTTGTTTCCATGCCTGGTATGATGGACACGGTATTAAATCTAGGTCTTAATGATCAAACCGTCACTGCCTTGGCTGACAGCAGCGGCAATGCACGTTGGGCGTACGATTGCTATCGTCGCTTTATTCAAATGTTTGGTAATGTTGTTCTGGACCTTGAACATCATAAATTCGAAGCCGTTTTGGAAGATCAGAAACACAAGAGAAATGTTGAATTTGACAATCAGTTAACTTCTGAGGATTGGCAAGAAGTTATTGAAAAATATAAATACATCGTTCGCAAAGAAACAGGCAGTGACTTCCCGCAGGATCCCAAGGAGCAGCTTTATAAGGCTATTTATGCAGTTTTTGATTCCTGGGAGAATGACCGTGCCATCGTCTATCGTAAGGTGCATAGGATTTCCGATGATCTGGGCACCGCTGTTAACGTGCAGGCAATGGTCTTTGGTAACATGGGGGATGATTGCGGTACGGGTGTAGCCTTTACCCGTAACCCCTCCACCGGCGAGAAACTGCTTTATGGTGAGTATCTGACCAATGCCCAGGGTGAAGATGTGGTGGCTGGTATTCGTACTCCCCAGCCTATTGCCAAACTGGCTGAGGAAATGCCCGATGTTTACCAGCAGTTTGCCCAAACCTGCATCCTTTTGGAAAACCATTACAAAGACATGCAAGACATCGAGTTTACCATTGAACGCAATAAATTATGGATGCTGCAGACCCGTAACGGTAAGCGTACCGCCCAGGCTGCCATTCGTATTGCGGTGGAAATGGTTAGTGAAGGCGTCATTACGAAGGAAACGGCCATCAATCGGGTTGATCCCAATCAACTCAATCAATTGCTGCACCGCCGTATTGATCCTACTGCCAAACTGGAAGTAGTGGCCAAAGGTTTACCTGCTTCCCCTGGTTCTGCATCTGGAGAAGTGTGCTTTGATGCTGACCTAGCGGAAAAATTACATGAACAGGGGCATAAGGTGATCTTAGTTGGTACCGAAACCACACCAGACGATATCCATGGCATGGTAGCAGCCCAGGGTATTTTAACCTCTCGGGGTGGTATGACCAGTCACGCTGCCGTGGTGGCCCGTGGTATGGGTAAACCCTGCGTCTGTGGTTGTGAGGCCATTCGTATTGACCATGAAAATAAACAATTTATGGTAGGTAAAATTAAAGTTAAAGATGGCGACATCGTATCCATTGATGGCTCCACCGGTGAAGTGATTCTGGGTGAAGTACCCATGATCGAGCCGGAACTTTCCAACGAATTCCAACTATTATTACAGTGGGCCGATGAACTTCGCACCATGGGAGTAAGGGCCAATGCGGATACGCCAGAGGATGCTGCCAAGGCCCGGGAATTTGGTGCCGAGGGTATTGGCTTGACCCGTACCGAGCATATGTTTATGGCTTTGGATCGTTTACCCATCGTACAAGAAATGATTTTGGCCAATGATATTGAGGAAAGGGCAGAGGCACTGGCTAAATTACTGCCCATGCAAGAAGAAGATTTCTACGGCATTCTCAAGGCCATGGACGGACTGCCTGTATGTATCCGCCTATTGGATCCCCCCTTACACGAGTTCCTGCCCAATGCCGAAGAACTGGCTGTGGAAATTAACACCTTGAAGTTAACCAATGGGGACCCAGCTAAGTTAAGCTATAACGAAGAGTTAATGCGCAAGGTACGCTCCTTATCCGAATTCAACCCCATGCTAGGTCACCGGGGCTGCCGCCTTGGCGTTACCTGGCCGGAAGTATATGCTATGCAAGCCAGAGCCATCTTCCAAGCCACTGCCCGCCTGGTGCAGGAAGGCTACAAGATTGAGACGGAAGTGGAAATTCCTTTAGTTATCGAAGTTAAGGAATTGGCTTATCTACGTCAATTAGTAATTGATATTGCGGATCAAGTTAAGCAAGAAACGGGTGTGGATTTCCATTATACCGTAGGCACCATGATTGAAATTCCCCGGGCGTGTTTACTGGCCGATGAGATTGCTACCGAGGCAGAATTCTTCTCCTTTGGTACCAATGACCTGACCCAAACCACCCTGGGCTTCTCCCGGGATGATGCCGAAGGCAAATTCATGCAGCCCTACATTGAGAAGAAAATCCTTGCCGAAAACCCCTTCATTGTCCTAGACCGTAAGGGTGTTGGCAAACTCATGCAGTGGACCGTAGACAATGCCCGCCGGGTAAAACCTGACCTCCTCATCGGCATCTGCGGCGAGCACGGCGGCGAACCCAGCTCCGTAGAATTCTGCCACCTGATTGGCCTCAACTACGTTAGCTGCTCCCCCTACCGTGTACCTATCGCACGTTTAGCAGCCGCCCAGGCCGCAGTTAACAACAAAGACCAATCGAAATAAGGTTAAATAAATATAAAAACAGGGTATTGTCACTTAATTGGCAATACCCTGTTTTTATTCTTTAAGTGTATGGGAAGTATGTTATGATGAACATTAGTAGAAAAATATGCAGCGAAGATTTTTAATGGGAGTAGAATAGATGAAAAAAGGTATTAAGACTACCATAGTAATTTTGGCCATTATTATTGTCGGTGTGTGGATTGTATCAAAAATACCGTTTGCGACTAATATAAATCAGACAATAACTGCAGAAAAATATGTGAACGGAGTGGCAGTTGAAGAAACCTCAGTATTTATCAATGGTGCAAGAAGCAATTATCTGTTTAGTGACAAACAGTATTATGAAGGACAGTTTATTATTGAAAGTTACGAAAGAACTGGTCGTGAAGGCATGAAGGCAAATATAGAATGGTATAAGGACTATGAAGACTCAGATGTACAACGCATCCTATATTTTCAAAATGCTTCATTCCCTTCATTAGAAATACGTCATGAGCTCCTTATCAACAATGAGATGGATGAATTTGCTATCGGTTTTAAGGATAGCACAGTTATATCTACCTCAGGTGAAATGTTTGAAAACTATATAAAAAATTGTATGAAAGATTAAATCCAGCAAAATGACACATTATTTATATTTTGTGCAGTTAGTAAGAACAGTTATAAAATTAAAGGTTACCAAAAGTGTTCCATAATGCGAAAAAAGGTTGATTGGTCTATTATGATAGCAGCAGCCCAGGCCGCCGTTATCGAAAAAGACCAATCAAAGTAAGATAAATACTATCGGTGAAGCTTCAAGGGGCGCCAGCCTGGAAAACAACAAAAGACGGCTTCTGGCAAATGCCAGTCGCCGTCTTTTGTTGTAAAATGATAGTAGTGAACAACACTTTGCAGCCAGATTATACATTAACCGGGAATGTATATCAACTGCTAATTCCGATGGATATAGGGGAAATGATCCCGGTGGACGATTCAGTGAGACTACTCAATGCCGTGTTGGAAAGGATTGATTATCGAAAATTGCATGCGGCATACTCCCGGCTGGGGAGAATCGAGAGGTCACCGGAAAGTCTCTTTAAAATCATCGTTTACGGATACATGAACGGCATCTATTCCAGCCGAAAACTGGAACAGGCCTGTCAGCGAGATATCAACTTCATGTACCTGCTAGGCGGGTCTCCGGCGCCCGATCATGCAACCATCGCCCGCTTTCGGAGCGAACGGCTGACGGGAATAGTGGAGGATATGTTCTCCCAACTGATAGAACTTTTGGCCCAAGCAGGGGAACTGTCATTATGCAGTGTTTTTATTGATGGAACAAAGCTGGAAGCCAACGCAAACCGATATAGCTTCGTGTGGAAAAAATCCACTCAAAAAAACGAAACCAAAATGCAAGATAAAATGAAAACAGAACTGCCAAAACTGGCGAGCCAAATTGGTATACGACTCTATGTAGGAGAAAAAATCCGGGCCAAAGACCTGAAGAAACTGCGGAAAAAGCTGTATGCCCTAAAGGGTGAAGAGGAATGCACGGGTTACTTTCTATCGAGGCAAACAAAAACTTATGAAGGAGGGACAGTAATGAAAAAAGAATTGAAATGCAGTATCGTTCAGGATTTGCTTCCTAACTATATTGAAAAATTGACCAGTTATAATACAAATCAGGTTATACAAGAGCATTTAAATACTTGTACAGACTGTAAAAGTTTGTATGACCAAATGGTTATTGATAGTATCACCCCTGTGAGTGCACCAAAGATTGAGCTGAAGTTTCTGAAGAAAGTCAAAAGGACAAGAATACTGGCTGCCGCACTATGTATTGTCCTAACACTGGTTTTATCCTATTTACTCTATGATTCAGAATATCATTACACAATTGATAAGGGTGATTTATCTGCAGCCATCACTGAGTTCATCACTCCTTTTGAGCCTGACTTTGAAGCTTATGTGCTGGAGACCCAGGCGGTAGGTAACACGCTGATTGCTTCCTTCAAAGATCAGGCCCACCCTGATAATTACGGAGTTGCTGTACTGGTAAAAGGATTCAACCAAAGATATAAAATAGTTCGCACTCAAACCAAGGCTTCCGATTATTCTTCAGTTGTGGAGATTTTCCCACTTGAAATAAAAAACGAACATTATTATGCCGTGAGCGGCTATAATCTTTCTAGCGATATCCACTTCTATGGGCTAGACTATGATGCATATATTAATCCCGGCTACCATTTTAATGACCGTGTAACGCAATCAATTCAATTCGAGGTAAAGAACCCACAATTCTTGGAGATTTATCCAGTAGATGAACAGGATGAACGGGCTGTAAACGAATCTAGCGAGACCCTATACAGCTATCATCTAACAAAGGCATCCCTCTATGATGCCAACGGCAACAGAATTACCGAAAATTTTAGAAAAGAAAATCCGGGGGCCCGGGTTCACTCAGGTACTACTGAAAAAGCCGAACTATTCTTGCTCTATGTCTATATCGCAATTGTTATCGTCCTTGGAATAATAATGACGAGATATTTTTTAACAGAATAGAATTTTAGGGAAGATGATAGTTTTAGTTGTTTTGATGTTGCCTAAGGATATTTACTGCAATTAAATTTACAAGGAGAAGCAGTGTTCCATAATGTGATAGGTCTATTTTGTTAGCGGCAGCGCAGGCCGCGGTTAACAACAAAGACCAATCGAAATAAAGGTTAGAATAGTAGCGTGTAGCCCCAAAGGGTATTGTCTTTTAGTGATGCTAAAGGACAATACCCTATTTTTTTATTTGTTAAAATACTCCCTATCCTAGAAACGGGTAGGGTCTTTGTTTTGGCATAAAGCAATATTATTAAAAAAATAGATGTAATGAGAGGTGCTTTTCTTAAAAATATATAGTTGTAATTGCCAAGTTGCACATTGACATCTATCTATATGTAGGAATATAATATAGATAACCATCTATATTATTGTTTTACGAAAGAAGGTGCTAAGGTGGAAAATAAATACAGGGATTATGCTTTGTTTATGAAAGCTCTCTCAGATGAAACAAGGGTTAAGATATTTCATATGCTTTCTCAGGGTGAGCTTTGTGCTTGTAATATTTTAGATGAATTTAACATTACACAGCCGACTCTTTCATACCACATGAAAATTTTAAGTGAAAGTGGCCTTGTGAATAGTAGGCGTGATGGAATTTGGATGAAATATACGATTAATAAGGATAGTCTTGAAATACTAAATAAATTTTTAAATGATATTGCTATAAACCTAGAAAACCCAAATAAATGCTTTGAATGCCCTGAAAAATGTTAGAAGATGATCTTTTAATTACTTAATAATTCCAGATACTAATGGGATTGGGGGCTCGAGGGCCCAACTGGTAAGAGTGATAATGAATTTGAAGTTATTACCACAGAAATTGAAAAGAAGATTAAGGAGCTTAGAAAGCGGAACTCGACTCAGTCCTTTGTTAAATAATTTAAGGAGTGGTATCTATGGGTGATATAAATAAAACTGATATTAGAAATATTGTTCGTAAAAGTTATGGTAAAATAGCTGACGACAAGGTAAACGGTGGAGGATGCTGTAGCGGTAGTATTAAAATAAAAGATTCTACCCAAAAAGTATCAAAAGAAATTGGGTACTCTGATGAAGAAATGTTAAATGTACCAGAAGGCGCTAACATGGGGTTAGGTTGTGGAAATCCTCAACTGATTGCAGAGATAAAAGAAGGTGAAACAGTAATTGACCTTGGGAGCGGAGGCGGATTTGATTGTTTCTTAGCATCAAAAAAGGTAGGTCCCGAGGGATATGTAATTGGAGTAGATATGACTCCTGAAATGGTGAGTAAATCAAGGCTTTTATCAAAGAAACATAAATATACGAATGTAGATTTCAGATTAGGTGAAATTGAAAATCTTCCAGTAGCGGATAACACAGCCGATGTAATTATCTCAAATTGTGTAATAAACTTGTCCCCCAAAAAACAAAGGGTATATAATGAGGCATACAGGGTATTGCTAAAAGGTGGTAGAGTTGCTATTTCCGATGTAGTCCTAATTAAAGACCTGACAGAAGAAATGAAGCAAGACGAAAAACTTTATTGTGGTTGAGTTGCTGGTGCCTCTTCAGTTGAAGAGCTAAAAATATATTTAGAAAGAGCTGGATTTAGTAATATCAATATTGAAACGAAAGAAGTACCGAAGGAATATGCTAAAAAATGGGCACATAATTTAAGCGTTGGTGAATATATTATGTCTGCTTCAATAAAGGCAACTAAATTGTTGTAATTTACTATAAAAACGAACATAGAACTAAATTTCAGATGAGATGTTTAGTTCTATTTATTAAAAATACCTGCATTTGTAAAGCTGGATAGAGTAACAATAAAAATTTATGATTTGCATAAAGTGTTCCAAAATGTGAAAAAACTTTGATTGGTCTTTGTTGTTAGCAGCAGCCTAGGCTGCGGTTAACAACAAAGACCAATCGAAGTAAAATTAAAATAAATAACTAGCACAGGGTATCGTTCACTTAAATTAAGGGATACCCTGTGCTAGTTATTCATCTGGTGATCCCTTGGAAAAAGGTGCTATAATGAAGCTTAGTCGGATGTTGTGCAGCAAAGATTGGTTGAAGCCGATAAGGGGGAACAAATATTGTCCGAAAACGAAATAGATTTATCTTTCTCCGGCAAAAAACGCAGTGATCTGCACCCTGACTGTGAAAACTGTTTTGGTTTATGCTGTGTTGCACTCTACTTTTCAGCTTCAGAAGGTTTCCCGATCAACAAAAACGCAGGTGAGCCTTGCCCCAATCTGGAACAAGACTTTCGCTGTTGTATTCACAATAACCTATTGGAACATGGACTTAAAGGTTGCATTGCATTTGAGTGTTTTGGCGCGGGTCAGAAGGTTTCTAAAGTTAGTTTTGATGGACGCGACTGGCGGAAGGCCCCAGAATCTTCTGAGCAAATGTTTAAGGTATTTTTATTCATGAGACAACTTCATGAGCTCCTCTGGTATCTGACAGAAGCGTTGACGCTACAACCAGCCAGCACGATCCATGGTGCGCTTAGCGCCATGCTTTATGAGACGGAACAAGTCACTTGCCTTAGACCCGATTTACTCATGCAACTAGACTTGGTAGCACACCGAGCAAAAGTTAATACTCTGCTTCTGAGGACGAGTGAACTTGTAAGGAGTGAAGTTTTACACGGGCTGAAGACTCATCGCGGACGCAAGAAAACCTTCGGCAGGGGAACAGACCTTATTGCGACTGACCTTAGAAAAATCGACCTGAGAGGAGCTAACTTGAGAGGAGCATATCTTATTGCAGCAGATCTCAGAGGAGCAGACCTAAAGGGTACTGATTTCATTGGAGCTGATTTCCGAGATACAGACCTTAGAGGGGCAGACCTTAGCAAGAGCATCTTTCTTACACAAGCTCAGCTTAATGTAGCGAAGGGGGATGGTAGTACAAGATTACCTCCATTACTTATTCACCCCAAGCACTGGAGTGTTGCCCCTTAAATGGTAAAGACTGGTTTATGTGCATTTTTCTTATTTTGTGCATTTAGTCACAACGGCCGTGCAATTTATGAATTACATCAAGTGTTCCACAATGTGAAAAAACGGCACTTGGTCTATTATGATAGCAGCCGTCCAGGCCGCGGTTAACAAAAAAGACCAAGCGAAGCAATTAAAACAAATATTCAAAGCAGGGTATCGCCACTTAAACTTAGGAGGCAGTACCCTGTTTTGGTTATTCAATATGTGAGATTGTGGTAAAAATGTTATACTGAATTGGTAGAGAATGATGCAACAGATAGTGTTTTTTGGAGGGATGCATGTGACAAAAAAGAGAAAATATATCATTGGCGTAATATTAATGGTTTGGTTTGCATTTTTTATTACAGATTTTTCTTTCGCAAAGGCAAATAAATCCCCTATCTTTGCAGTGCCTGTAGTAATGCACAAAGATGGTGGTTCAACAGAATACTATGGGTTAGGATATAAGGTTATAAAATATGTTAATCTAACGGTTGAAAAAGGGACAGAGGTGGTAAAAACTGATTTTGGTACTTGGCTTATGAGATTTTCATTTCCTGAACTAACGGATAGAATACCAATGGTAAGAATTGCAGGAAGGTTATATTTAGACACTGGAAAAGAAAGTGATATTGAAGCAAGATGTGGGGTCATGGATGGAAAAATAACTTCAACGGTAGAACCTTTTGAAAAACCTACCCAGGATAATCAATCTAATTTTGGTAGTGGGTATGAATATCAGTTTGTAAATGATAACAGTATTGATATTTATATGAATGAAAAATGGATTAGATTTGAGAATAAAGATTAACAGAGGTTATGCGTATCATACTGGGTTGAGGCCATCAAGAATTTTTATATCGTGTGCGGGATTACAAGGAGGCAAAATGTTAAAACGGGCATTAAGATTTGCTATTGGACCAAGTATTGGGATAACTTTAGGAGGCATAATTATTCCGAGAATTATGTCTCCTAATTTTTATAATGAAACATATCCACCGATATTGGTACATGCAGCTTTGTATTTTATTATAGGTTATATTGTATCATTCCTAGTTTCTTTTTTTATAGAATGGACGAAATCAAAATTTTAATTAGGTGATTTAAACGTTCACGAAAACTCTGGTTTTCAATGTATAGCTGTACTTCCGAAGTTCCAGGAATCATCAAAATACCATCTGTATCCATTTCAGAGATAGGTTGTCACTTGGTGATTTAGAGCAAACTTTAGGATGTACTGGTTTATTTGCAAATTGACAACATCGGTCTATTCATGTAGACTAAAAACATAGTAGTCTATATGAATAGACCCAAGGAGATATGGCATGGACAAATTAAATCTTTGCGAAAGTGAATATCGTTTTGCCTGTATTGTTTGGGAGAACGAACCCCTTGGTTCTGGAGAACTGGTAAAGCTTTGCAATGAAAAGCTTGGGTGGAAAAAATCTACAACCTATACCGTTTTGAAAAAGTTGTGTGAAAGGGAAATATTGCAAAATGAAAATGCAATCGTTAGTGCCATTGTAAAACGGGAGCAGGTGCAAAAATTTGAAAGCGAACAGTTTATGGACAAAACCTTTAACGGCTCATTGCCCCAGTTTATTACAAGTTTTATGAGCGATAAAAAGCTGTCAAAGGCTGAGGCAGATGAACTTAAAAAACTGATTGACAGCTATAAGGGGTGATAGGCATGGATTTCTTGCCGGCTTTATTTTCTAGCGTACTTAACATGAGTATTACCACAAGTTATGTCATTTTATTTGTTATGCTTACGCGATTGTTTCTTAAAAAAATGCCTAAAATTTTTTCCTACGCTTTATGGGCAGTTGTATTATTTCGGTTTTTATGTCCATTTTCCTTTTCCTCCGCTTTTAGTTTTTTAAAAGCCATCACCCCAAGCTCAGGTAAAATGGATTATATCCCTTCTGATATTGGGATGAGGGTACAACCCCAGCTAGAAACCGGGACAGGTACAGTAAATTCAATTAGCAGTGGCTCTTTAGCGGCAGCAATGCCCTATGCCAGTGCACATTCGATGGAATTTATCACGTTTGTTATGGCTGGCATATGGGCACTTGGTGTTCTGGTTCTAATAATTTATAGTGTTGCCTCCTACTTCCTGTTAAAAAGAAAAGTCAGCACAGCGATGCTTTTGCAGGATAATGTTTTTGCGTGTGAAAACATTGCCACACCTTTTGTGCTTGGCATCATAAACCCTAAAATTTATTTGCCAATAGGGCTCTCGGAAACAGAGAAAAGATTCATCGTAAAGCATGAACAAACCCACATCAGACGATTTGACTATATCATTAAGCCTGTGGCTTTTTTAGTACTTTGCATCCATTGGTTTAATCCTTTAGCATGGATCAGCTTTGTGCTGATGAGTCGTGATATGGAAATGTCCTGTGATGAACAGGTCATCAACGAGCTTGGTCCAGAAATCAAAAAGGAATATAGTGCCTCCTTATTATCCTTGGCAATGAATGGAAAAATGATCAGTGGAAGCCCTCTTTCCTTCGGAGAAACGGGTGTAAAAGGGCGGATAAAAATAAACAAGAAAAAGCAATCAGTATTAAGGATTTAACAGAAAAGTCAATTATCACCAGTGACCGCTACCAAAAGACAGAATATCCCCTGCTAGCTGCACTTCCCAAAGAAGATATTTATTTATATGGATTGAAGCCTGGCGGCGTAGTGCTTCGATATGGGGATAAGCTTCAACTTTTTAATTGGGAATATCTGATGCCCAGATTTATTTTGCCTGTTTTACATAAATACGATCTAGATCATGATGGCGAGGATGAAATTATTTGTGTCCTAGATGCAGGTTCGGGCACAGGATTATCCCTTTATGAACTGCATGTTCTAAAGCCTTCCGGGGCATCTGGTTATGTTGACTACATGTTTAGTGATTATTTAGAACAGGTGACAAGGATGCTCTCCGCCACTTATTATCAAAAAGAAAATAGCCTGCTATTAAAAACCAATAAGGATAGTTATACCTATCGTATTCCTGCAGAATATCAAAACTTAACTTATAAAAGTATAGCTTATGGAGATATTGTTTTCTTTGATATTTCAAATGGTTTAAAAATAAAGATGCCACTTGGTGTGTACTTTGACGAGATGGCAAGCCCACAGTTTTTTGAAGATGCTGTCTTTTTTAATGGAGACATTGTATTTAAAAATGGCAAATTTCAGATTGTAAATCCACAAATAACCAAATAAAAACCCGGAGCAAGCAAGCTTCTACAATGCGGATGATGCTGTTGGATAGTAGTTATCTTCCAGCTTTCTAGTAGAATATTGCGAAGTATTATAGAAAAGATAGGAGGGCTGTAATGAAGTGGAAGTTTAGTATTTTGCTCATAATTGTTATGATTATTTTTGTGGGTTGCTCGAAGGACAGTCATAGTAAAGTTGATTCTCAAAGTTATTCAGCACAAAGTGTAGTAGAGAAATATTTTCAATATAGAAATGAGAAAAATAAAGATAAACTATTAACTACTTTAACAGAGCATTGGAACGCCCCAAATGTGGTTTGGGGATTTGAAAATTTGGATAGTATCCGAATTATAAATATTGAAGAAGAGAAAAACGAAAAAGTAAAGAAACTTTATTTGAGTAACGGAAGAGGTAGTATAAATGGAACAAAAGAAAATAACCTCAAGGTTTATAAAGTTAAATATGTAGTAAAGAACAAAAATGATAGCGTGGGACCCCAGGAAAGCGGGACATATGAGTGGTGGTATTTTGTTATAAGAAAAGATGAAAGTTCACCATTGGCGCATAGATGATTTTGGAGTATAAATAATTCATATTTTATACCGCTTCTAATGATTACCAGCAGCAACTACAATAATAAGACAATTGAAAAGACCTGATCTGGACCGAGATAAAACGCACAGTTTATCTGTGTAGACGGAAGGATAAAAGCCTGGAGATATTATGTATATCTTCCGGGTTTTTATTCTGAACGATTATGCGATGAAAGTGAGGAGATAACCAATGTTTAGAGGATTGAGAAGAGGTAAGCAATTATTATCAATGGAAGATACCATAGCTGTAATGGACAGATGCACAAATGGTGTTCTGGCATGCTTAGGTGATGAAGGCTTTCCTTATGCCGTTCCACTCAGCTATGTCTATTACAATGACAAAATCTATTTTCATTCAGCAAAAGCCGGACATAAAATCGATGCTATTTCGAACTACCCAAAGGTATCTTTTTCAGTAATCGATGAAGATACGATAGTAAGTGAAAAATATACTAGTTATTTCCGTAGCATTATTGCTTTTGGTAAAGCAAGGATTGTAGAAGGTGATGAGCGGCTGGAAGCTTTTAAGGCTTTAGTTGAAAAGTACTCAGGAAATCAACCGGAAGAAGCCAAACGTAAGGAAATAATCGGATGTTCGCAAGCTTATATTATTGCAATTGACGTCGAACATATAACTGGCAAGGAAGCCATTGAATACGTCAACGTAAAAAGATAATTACCAAAGCCTTTGTTTATACCTTTTACCACTATGATCAGGGAAAAATGCTGATGGGGCAAGCGTATAAAGATAGGGCAGAAATGGCTAAGGATCCGGAAGTCGCTCCTTGCCTTTTGGCAATTAAAAATAAGGATTTTCACACTATGAGTATTTTATGGGATAAGGCGATTTATACAAACCATAAACCCTTACCAGAAGACAATAAATTGTATATCAATGCAACCTTAAAACAGAGAAGCTTAGTAGATATTTATTGGGCACTGGCCTTATTTAATATGTCAAATGAAGATAATGGATATACAGCGGGTAATAACCAGATAAATGAAATAGAGGCCCCGGTACTGAGCTTTTGGGGTGATAAGGACATAATAATACCGGAAGCGACAGCAAGAGGAACCGTTGAAGCCCTGGGAGACAAAGCGGAGTTGATTATTCTAAAAAATAGTGGACACTCTCCTTTCGTTGATTGTCCGGATGTGCTAATGCAAAAGATAGGTGATTTTATTATATAATGATAGAGATTACATAATTACGATTTGTAAATATCAAAATTCATATTACATTGCTTAAGAAGATAGCGGGTGGCCCAGGCCGCTGTTAATAACAAAGACCAATCGAAGTAAGGCCAAAAACGGTTGGTTAAAGCTCAAAAAGACTTTTATATTAAGGATTTGGGGACTTCGTATAAAATAAAGCAAGGGTATTATTTATTAGTGCTTTTAAAAAATAATACCCTGTTTTTGTTATCAATGGGAGTGTAATTATTCTTTATTTTTCAGGAAGTTAAGTATCCGATCCGCTGAAAATCGACATTTTTGCCGTCAGTGGTTTGAAATATTTGAACGTCTCTGTTGCGAATGAAAGTTTTTCCTCCAATCTGGATGAATAGGATGAAGAAACATTACCGCCGATTCCCATTTGTATATATTTTCCACTGTATCTCTGAATATTATGATAGGTTTGAGCCACTATTTGAAGTGGATCTCGCAAATCGGAACGGTGGCTCTATCCGTATATTACTCAATCTCACCTTCCTGTCTAATTAAAAAGCCATCTTTCAGCTTCTTCTTTACTTTCATACATTCTAAAATGATTGCCCTTGTTTATTTCAATGACCATCTCTTTAAATCTGCCTTTTTGAATTGTCTCCTGAGGGATAATAGCAGCAGCTTTTATACCATAGTTTATAAATTTTTGAATAATATTACCAGCCACTTTGGTTTTAAGTTTGAAGAAGTCTTCTGATAAGGCTGCATCGTGTATCATAAGCGCATGTGCCTCATGCTCCCAGCATAAAGCCACCAGATCAAGTGCATCATTCTCGGTACTTAATGGTTGGGTAGTAGAAATCAGTTCAATATATTTTTTATTCTCTGTTTCTCTAATTTGATAGTTCATTTTATCTATTTCCTCCACAGCTTCATTTTCAAACAACTTCTGACGGGTTTCACGGACCCAATTCAGTTCATTATGATAGGTTGAAATAATGTTTTCTGAAATCACCTCCCATATTAAACTTTCCCGAGTGCTTCTATTAGGAGAATGAATAGAATTAGGAGAATGAATAGAACGTCTGCACTTCTCCTGCTGCATAATCAATTGTGCTTTGATTTCATTTTCATATTTTGTGAGAATTTCACTTAATTCTTGATTGCTTAACATATCTGACCAGGCAAGTTGTACCAAAAATAATTTTTTTATTTCAGGAGCCTCCGGTGATGATATAACCCACTCTTTTAGTTCTTTAAGCCCTTCTTCTGTTATGGTATATATTTTTTTTGAAGGAGAGTTATCCCGATGAATCACTTTACTTGTAACAAGTTCTTCCTCTTCCATACGAATAAGAGCTTTGTAAATTTGATTATTATTACCAGACCAATACATAAAGGAGGAATTCTCAAAAGTCTTTTTTAGTTCGTATCCGGTTGAAGGCTTCCAACTAAGTATACCTAATATTGCTGATTTGATTGACATTCAATGCACCTCTTTTAACAATAACATAGATTAACAGTAACATATGTTATTGCGGATGTCAATTTGAGAAAATTTATTTGACATGTTGTTGATTAACATGTTCCCATGAACTTTTAATAGCAATGATTACAAAAAGTGTTTGCTAGAAGAGGACATAAAAAAGATATTTTTGTATGCTAATCTATACTCGGAGGTGCAAAGGATGGTTTTTAAGCTTCTTTTAGTCGAAGATGATGCGGAAATGAGAGAAATTATTACAGATTATTTTATAGAGAAAAGCAGTGGAGCTTTTGCTGTAAGTTCTGCGGAAACGGGGAATGAAGGTTGCCAAAAATGCTTTGACAACGAATATGATTTGGTACTTTTGGATGTCATGCTACCAGAGGTTGACGGATTTACCATTTGTAGGGAGCTTAGAAAAATTAGCGATGTGCCGATCATATTTATTACAGCAAGGCACAATGAAGAAGATCGATTGCATGGGTATCAGCTTGGCTGCGATGACTATTTAACGAAGCCTTTTTCTTTGGCAGAGCTTTATGCAAAAGTAACGGCTTTATTAAAGCGTGCAAAAGGTATGATAAGAAATGAAATAATGACGGCAGGTAGCATAAAACTAGACCCATATCGCTATACGGTTTTTGTAAATGATGAGGAAATAATACTGGCACCAATAGAATTTGCTGTTTTAAAGATTCTTATGGACAATCTTGGTCAAGTGGTGAGCCGTGACAGCCTACTGGTTAGGGTTTGGGGATATGATTTTGATGGCAATGACAGAGTGGTGGACAACCATATAAAAAAACTGCGTAAAGCTTTAGGCAGTGCTTCTTCTCAAATCAAAACTGTATTTAAAAGAGGGTATAAACTGGAGGAGGAGTAATGAAAAAGAATAAAGCAAAGAGCATAATTTACCTACGTACTTTGAGTGTATTTTTGGCAACCTATTTAGTGCTGATGATAGGTTTCAGCGTATTTTTAGTATTCCAGGAAAGACAAGCAGCCGGCATGGAACTCCGGACATACGCCTTACAAGTCAATAATAGAGTCGAGGGTGTTTTGCAAAATCATCTTGATAATAACAAGCATATAACAGATATTTCCAAGGTAAAAAATGAGTTATTACAGGAGAGTCCCTTTTTCACCCTTATGGATTCTGAGGTGGCAATTTTTACGGGTGACTATGAAATTCTTTTTAATACCAATAACGATTGGCGGTGCAGCTATACAAAATATAAAGAAGGAAATAGACATTATGCAGGATATGGCTATTTAAATCCAAAGGATTGGTTTAGCAAAGAAGAAAGAAGGGAGCTTGAAGGATATTTATACGCTAATCCACAACCGAAAAAGATAGGAGACATTTCAGGGTATACGGTAAACTTACAGGGTTTCTGGGTCGATAATGGTAGGATCATTCCAGAAAAAATAAATGTGAATGCCATGTATGCCCAAAAATTTGATGAAAAAGGGGATCTAAGTTCAAGTGGTGGCGTCCATACAGATGACGTTGTCTATCTTTCCGGTTTTGAAAACACAAGGGGTTTACCCTATTTTGAACACGGAGCCATCCTTCCAGATAACGGAAATCCCAACAGTGAGAAACGAAATGAACTTCGCCAAATGGTGGTAGATCCGTCCAAATTAAAAGAAGCCGTTCATCAGTTCAATGGCTTAGAAGGTTTATTTCAAAGGGTAGAGTTGTTAACTTATCGTTACTATTTGGTGGTACCTTATCAGAATGAGGTTAGAGTGAATGATGACGAAAGTCTAGAGGCTGACCTTTGGACGGTAATCGGTTGTGACATAAATATCGGGGAACGGTGTTTTACTACCTTAGCCTTCGTCTGGATTTCCTGTCTAATAACATTTAGTATGGCAGCATTAATACTTGCGAGGCAAACTTTTAAAACTTACAAACAACAGGAGGAACTTGAAAACCAGCGCAAGGAAATGACCAATGCTCTGGCTCATGATCTAAAAACTCCTTTGAGCATTATCTCTGGATATGCCCAAAATTTACAAGAAAATATCCATACAGAGAAAAGAGAGCATTATGCTAATCATATCCAGGCGAATGTAAACCGTATGGATAAAATAATCCACAAGATGCTCGAATTAACTAGATTAGAGTCAGATTCACTGCAAATTAAATTTGAAGATGTAGCACTTGGTGAGGTGTGCAAAAAAATTATTGATCGTTACAAGCTGGTTTGCGAAGACAAATTAATTACTACTTCTTTGGAGGGTAAAGCGTTAATCAAGGCGGATCGCTCTTTAATAGTAAGGGCGATTGATAACTTTTTCTTTAATGCTATTGATAACACACCCGAAGGAGGCTCAATAAATATAAGAATATTTAACGATACACTGGAGATATATAATAGTGGCAGTCACATACCGGAAGATAAAATTGATGAAATATGGTTACCATTCAAAAAAGGAGATATATCACGCAGTCATACAAAAGGTTCGGGTCTAGGATTAGCAATTTCCCGTGCAATTTTGGAACTACACAATTTTTCTTACGGAGCTGTAAATAAAGAAGATGGTGTTATATTCTGGTTCAGATTTCGATAGTTACTATAAACGCTACAATAAAAGTGAGCCAAAATTGAAGGAAACGCCAGAAAAAAAATGAGCCACTTTCAACCAAAAACCTGTATTATCAGAAAGTTACATCTGTTGATACAGGAGGTAAAAAGGAGTGGCAATCGAGATGGATATTTACGAAAGAATCCGTTACCTACACGAGCACGAAGGCCTTTCACAGCGAAAAATTGCAACGATTCTTGGCGTATCCAGAAACACAGTTAAACGATATTATGATGGTTCACATGTGCCCTGGGAAAGGGAAGGTACCAGTGGCCGCAGCAGATTTGTTGTAACCGACGACATTCTAGAGTTCATCAAATCCTGCCTAGTCTCTGACGAGATAGAAAACATCAAAAAGCAGCAACACACTGCAAAACGGATTTACGACAGATTAGTTGACGAGAAAGGTTTTACTGGTGGTCAATCAACAATCCGAGAGATTGTGGCTAAGTTCAGATCTAAGCAGTCCAAAGTCTTTATTCCCCTTTCCTATGATCCAGGCGAAGCAATACAAGTGGACTGGGGAGAAGCAACCGTGTACCTTGCAGGTAAAAAGACTAAACTTAACCTGTGGTGTATGCGGGAATGCTACAGTGCAGATATATTCTGCAAAGCATTTTACCGACAAAATGAAGAAAGCTTTCTAGAAGGACAAGTTAGTGGGCTTGAATACTTTGGCGGTGCTCCCCACAAGGTGATATTTGACAATGCAAAGGTTGCAGTTAAAGAGGGATTTGGAGTACATGCCAAGATACAGGATAGGTACGCTGCCCTGTCAGCCCATTATGCCTTTAAGACGGAGTTCTGCAACATTGCTGCTGGCCATGAAAAGGGCCTGGTCGAAGGGCTGGTCGGTTGGGTACGGCGAAATATATTTGTTCCAATCCCAAGGGTAGAAACCATCGAGGAACTGAATACCGAAATATTACGCCGGTGTTTAAAATACCGTGAACACAAGATAATGGGTAAAGAAGAAACCGTCGGTACGATGGCCGAGGCTGCCACTTCAATGATGGCAACACTACCGAAGTTTAAATTTGATTCCAGTAAGAGTATAATTGTCAGAGTGGACTACTTTTCCACAACCAAGTTTGATTACAACCACTATTCAGTACCAGTCAAGTATGCTGATAAAGATGTAACCATCAAAGGGTACGGCAATGAGATCAGTATCTTGCATCATAACTCAGAAATAGCACGGTACCCTCGGTGTTATCAAAGAGGGGAAACCAAATACAGGCTTGAGCACTACATCGATTTGATAGAACAACGCCCTCGCAGCGTATTTAATGCAAAACCCGTAAGGAGTACCATCTCGGCGGAATTAATGGAGATAGGCAAAAAGCTATCTGGCCCTCGGGAGATGGTAAAGCTCTTGCGGATGTATGTTGACTTTGGTGAAGAACGTTTGATGACAGCTATCAAGCAACTACAAGGTTCTGAAATATCCACCGCACAGATCCATGCATATTTGATACCGGTTAATCAGCCAACCAAAATACAACCAAAGATAGAAGTCAAAGTAGCTAAACCGCAGATTGGAAAATATGACTCTCTTCTAATGGGGGGTGCTGCGGTGTGAGCGTCTTAAATCCACTAAACGAAACCATAAAGCTATATGCAAAACAGCTTAGAACCCCTTCGTTTTCAAGATACGAGAATATCGTAAGACAACTTTGCCCAGGCGATGGCTATGATAAATTCCTGTGTGAACTAATGAAACTGGAACTCTCTCAAAGGCAGGAAGCTGGGCAACGCCGAAGGATTAAAAAAGCAAGCTTCCCCGTAATGAAAACCCTCGATGAATTTAACTTTTCAAGGCTGGAGCATGTTTCTGAAGCATATATCCACGAACTTGCTTCTTGTGACTTTATCAAAAATAGACAAAACATCGTAATGATAGGCACTCCCGGTTCTGGCAAAACTCATTTGTCCACAGGGCTTGGCATAAAGGCTTGTTATGCCGGGTTTAATGTAAAGTTTTACACCGCCGTTAACCTTGCAAATGAGCTTGCCGAAGCTGTGCAATTCCATCGGTTATCAAAGCTTGAGAAAAGCCTTTCAAAAGTGGAATTGCTGATTATCGACGAACTCTCTTATCTGACCTACAACAGGCATCAATCGGAGATGCTATTTCAAGTAATATCAGAGCGTTCTGAGAGGGCCAGCATCATTGTAACAACCAATTTGGAGTTTTCCAGATGGACTGACCTTTTTGAAAATGAAATGATGGTTGCTGCTTTAATTGACAGGATCACCTTCCGCTCTCATATTCTCAATATGAATATGGAGGATTCCGATTCCTATCGGCTAGAGCAGACATTATTAAATGGAAAAGAGGTTAAGAAACATGAATAGAGTTATTGTCACTAACGAGTCAATGTACGATGATGATTCCCTACAATCCATCAAGGAAATGGAAAACCTTGAACTGATTAAGGCCATTCTAGAGTACAGCAAAAACCTTGAGGCTATGGTACTCGAACTAAGGCGGGAAGTAAATGACCTTACCCCTCCCGGTGATCCCAAGCCATACGAGGATATTCACAGTGACATTTACGAATCCTTTGATGACTATCCCGCCTATCAAAAACTCAGAGAAATATTTGAGTGTGAATAACCTTCATAGAATATGAGGTAGCCTGTGGAGCAAAACATCAGAACTATCGAATGCTTCCACAGGCTACCTTATAGTCTAAAGTGGCTCAGTTTTTTTCCAGCGTTTCCACCATAATGGATCACATTTTTCCTGGCGTTAGTGGCTCAACTTTTTTCTGGCGACTGGCTCAGTTTTTTCTTGACAATCGCAAGTTACTAAGGATTTGAGAGAATTTATTTAAACAAAGCAAAGGGTATTGTCTTTTGTGTAATTTTAAGAGACAATACCTTTTTTATTAAGGGTTAGGGTTTTAATTTTTGGAAAAGCACAGAACGGAGTTTTGCCTGCGCGCGCCGTTGCTGGCTGCGGAGTCTTGTGGTAAGCGAGTCGTTATGGTATGCTTACCCAACATATTCAATAGCAGTCGGGAAAGAAAAGTAGAAAAGGGGGAGGTATTATTAAAATCTTAGGGATTGTCGGCAGCAAAAGAAAAAATGGAAATACTTCATTACTTGTTCAAAAGGCTATAGAAACAGCTGGAGAGGGAGGCATCGAAACGGAGGTGATTTTTCTTGGCGATTATACTATAGCAGATTGTACTGGTTGTGAAGGTTGCAAAAATACTTATAAATGCGTTATTAATGATGATATGCAGAAAATATATCCACGGCTGCTTGAAGCAGATGCCGTTATAATAGGTTCCCCTACATATTTTTACAATGTATCAGCTTATGTAAAAGCCTTCATTGACAGGTGTTATTGTTTTGAAGTATTTGCAGAAGATGATCGTTCTGTCTGGATGGGAATCAATGAGGTGCTTGGGGGTAAATATGCGGTTGTTATAGCTGTATGCGAACAATATTCAGAAGCAGATATGGGACATACTGCCGAAACGATGGCAAAATCATTAGAGGCTTTAGGTTACAGGATAATAGATACAGTTAAAGCTTTAGGGTTATTTAAGCCAGGAGATGCCTTAAATGACGAAAGAATATTAGAGCAAGCAGCAAAAGCAGGAAAGAAGCTTGCAAAGACATTAATGTTAAGAAAAGAAATAGAAAAAACATTAAGCTCATGTAATGCTGACATACCTCTATGTTTTTGATATGACAAATTCTCTTTAAAAAGAAATATCGAAATTTAAGGAGAGAAAAGAAAGTATGCTAAAACAAGAAGAAATGATTTCAATGATACGAGATAAAGGGATAAAAGATGAAAGAATCGATTCTATATTGATGTATGGTTCTTTTACCCAGAGTTCGGGAGATAGATTTTCAGATATAGAATTTTATATTTTTGTGGATGATATTTACTATGAAGAATTTGATACTGAAAAGTGGATTTCATCTGCATATCCAATATATACTCATTTTTTTAATGAGTATGGCTCAGAAGTGGTGATATTTACTAACTTGATCCGGGGTGAATTTCATTTTTTACCTCGTAGTGAGATGACAATTATCGAATCCTTTGCAAGTGTGGGGTACTTTCCAGATATCAATTCGATGTGTCTCTGTGATAAAAATGGTAGACTTCGAAAATCACTACGGGCTTTGCAAGGTTGTAAAGTAGAAAGACAGACGGCAGAGAATGTTGAATTTGTATTCAATAACCTACTAAATGCAATTCTATTTGGCATAAATGTTGGAGTAGTATCATTTTAGTTAAGTCAGAAAACTCGTAAAACTGGAAATAATTCCTAATATACAAGGAGGATATCCAGATGCGAGTTTATGACAAAGAGTTTAAAGAAGAAGCCGTCAAATTGTCCAATGATATAGGTAAT